>JANMYN010000462.1:0-6744 GCA_031382195.1 Betaproteobacteria bacterium | reverse complement strand
AAATGCAGGTCGGCGAGATTGGCGCCGTAGGCGTTGTAATTCAGGCATTCGCCCAATTCCCTCAGGGTTTCGGTATCGGCCTCGCTCAGGTCAAGCGCGCGTGCCGCCGCGTATGCCTGGTCGCGAAGGTTGTCGCCGAATGCGGCAACAATGGCCCATGCGCGATAGCGGCCTGCGAGATGGCGGTCGACGATCAAGCTGGTGCAGACCGTCGGGGAAGAATCGATATGGGCTTCGAGCAGCGCGTGATCCGGAATCTCCCCGGCAAAATGGTGATCGAAATAGCGTACGCGTGCGCCAATCCGCAATGCGCCGAGCAGGGCTTTACGATTGGTGTCGAGCGACACGTCGAGCACGGTGAGTTCGTCGCCGGGTTCGGGGGCAACGTGCGCGAGCAACGCTATATCGCGCTTGACGCCTGTAATCAGCGTGGCTTCGCGCGGCTCTGCGAGCCGGAGTTGGTGCAATGCGCACAATCCGTCGGCGTCGCCATTGAAGATGTCATAGAATCTCATGCCGTGCCGTCCGCTGCGGATAGACAGTCCCCGGCCCGGCGCATCGCCAAACCCACATGAGCGGTTCGCTTCCTCTTTCATCCGCGCGCTACGCGCGCAGTTCCAGGCTGGCTGCCTACCTCACCGTAGCTTACCTTCTGCTCGTGGTGTATGCCAGCTTGTATCCCTTCGCCGATTGGCGCGTGCCGAACGACGAAGCGACGCGATTCCTGTTCACCGGCTGGCCGTCCTACGTTATCGCCTCCGACGTCGTGGTCAATGTTCTTGCTTATGTTCCGCTTGGTCTGCTGCTGACCTTGCTGTGGATGGGACAGGTGCCGCGCTGGGCCGCGGTGACGCTGGGCGTTATCGCCGCGATGCTGCTGAGCCTGTCGATCGAATTCGCGCAAGCCTATGTGCCCACGCGCATATCCTCGAATGTCGATGTGCTGACCAATTCGATCGGTGCGCTGTGGGGAGCGGCGGTGGCCTGCGTCTGGGGGGAGCGCTGGTTGTTGTCGGGAGAACTGCATCGCTTGCGCGAACACCATTTCCGCGCCGGTACGCGCACCGACTTTGGCTTCGTGCTGCTTGCCCTGTGGCTCCTCACACAACTCAACGCTGAGATCTGGCTGTTCGGCAATGGCGATCTGCGCCACCTGATTCCAACCAATTTCGGCATGCGCTATTCGGCGGATGGCTATCTGCTTCTTGAAGCCGGCGTCGCCGCACTGAATTTTGCCGGCGTGGCCTTCCTCGTCGGCGCGATCACGCGATCCTTTTCCGCGGCCGCGGTCTCGGTTACTGCGTTGATATTGACCGCACTGATGTTGAAATCAATCGCGTCGATGGCATTGTTCATTCCGGGCAATCCCGGCTTGTGGTTGACGCCGGGTTCCGTGCTTGGATTGGTGGCCGGCATCATGCTGTGGCTGACGCTGGCGCGGCGCTCGGCGAAGAGCGCAATGTTCGCCGCCGCGATTTGCTTTGCGGCCGGTGTCTTGCTGGTCAATCTCGCGCCGGAGAATCCCTACCTCGTCGCCGCCTTGCAGATTTTGCAACGCGGGCATTTTCTGCGATTCAACGCCATGACCGGATTGCTGTCATCGTGGTGGCCATTTCTGGTATTCGCCTATCTGGGATTTCTGATATACAGCGGCCGCCAGGATCATGCTGAACCCGGCCAACCCCCCACCTGATTCGAGAGAGCACGCCATGACGAAACCGACGCCCGTCCCGATCCTTCCGGCCGACAGTCTGGACGACCTGCGCGAGCGCCTGCGACGATTCGCAGCCGAGCGCGAAAAAATCGGGCTCAATGCGTTCAAGTACCCCGTGCAGCGCGGCTTATAATTGCGCACTGTCTTCACGGGGAAAGCCCTTGAGTTATTACACCCACCACGTGTTTTTCTGCTGCAACCAGCGCAAGAATGGCGAGGCCTGCTGCGCCGACCATGATTCGCCGGAAATGCGCGACTACGCAAAAGCGAAGGTCAAGACCCTCAACCTTGCCGGCAAAGGCAAGATGCGCGTAAACCAGGCCGGTTGCCTGGACCGTTGCCAGGAGGGACCGGTGATCGTGGTTTATCCTGAGGAAATCTGGTACACCTACGTGGACAAACACGACATCGACGAGATCATAGAAGAGCATCTGGTGAACGGGCGTGTCGTCGAACGTCTGCGCATTTGAGACCCGCGTCGCCACAAAAGCTTTCCATCCACGGCCCGGCGGGAAAGCTCGAGATTGCGCTCAGCGAACCCGCCGCAACACGGCGCGGCGTCGCGTTGATCGCGCATCCCCATCCGCTTTTCGGTGGCACGCTGGACAACAAAGTCGTGCAGACACTGGCCAAGGCGTTTGTCGCGCTGGGGTACTCTGCCCTGAGGTTGAATTTTCGCGGCGTAGGCGCCAGCGACGGGGTCTTCGACGAAGGGCGCGGCGAAGTCGAGGATTTTCTTGCACTGGCGGAATACGCGCGGCGTACTTACGGCGACGGCGAGCTTGCCATCGGCGGGTTCTCTTTTGGCGGTTTTATTGCTGCGGCCGTGGCAGCGCAACTGGCGCCGCGGCACCTGGTATTGGTGGCTCCGGCGGTCGGGCGCTTTCCGGTCGGCAACGTTAGGGAAAATACGCTGGTCGTGCATGGCGAGGAAGATGATGTCGTTGCATTGAAAGACGTGTTCGACTGGGCGCGGCCGCAGACGCTCCCGGTGATCGTGTTTCCCGGTGCCGGCCACTTTTTCCATGGCAGTCTGGTCACGTTGCAACGGGTAGTCGAGCAGCATTGCCGGGCCTGACCGCGGCCGCCTGGCGGAAGACGAATTCAAGTGCGTTGACGCCTGGGAACCTCGATGCTCTGGATCAAGTCGTTTCACATCATCTTCATGGTGACCTGGTTCGCCGGCCTGTTCTATCTGCCGCGCCTGTTCGTCTATCACGCCATGAGCGAGGACACGGCAAGCCGCGAGCGTTTCAAGGTCATGGAACGCAAACTTTTCGTCGGCATCATGACCCCGGGCGCCTTGCTGACGATCGTGTCCGGCCTGTGGTTGTGGCTGGAGTACGGTTTCTATGGCGGCTGGCTTTACGCCAAGATGGCGCTGGTGGGCGTACTCGTCGTCTATCACATCTACTGCGGCAAGCTGATGAACGATTTCAGGCGGGATCGCAATCGGTATGGCCACGTGTTTTATCGCTGGCTGAACGAGCTTCCCGTCGTTGTGTTGATCGCGGTCATCCTGCTGGTGGAACTGCAGCCGTTCTGACGCCGATGGCCAGGCTCGTGTGGCTCCTCACCGTCGTTGCGATCTTTGTCTCCACTTTTGCGCATGCGGCGCAGCCGGCGACGCGCATCCTCGTGCAAAGTTCGCCCGTCGCCGGCTTCCAGTTTCACGAAGGCAAGCGGCTGTGGGATCAGTTGCAGGTCGGCGACGCGTTGACGCTGGTGCGCGAACCCGGCAATGCCCATGATGCACGCGCGGTGCGCGTCGAGTGGAACGGGCACATGCTCGGGTACGTGCCGCGCGCCGAGAACGATGCGGTAGCACGCCAGCTTGATCGCGGCAACAAACTCGAAGCGCGCATCGTGCGGCTGACCAAACACCGCGATCCGTGGAAGCGCATCGAGTTCGAAGTTTTTCTACGTTTGAAATCTCAATAACCCTTCACCGCAAAGGCGCAGAGGCGCTGAGGGAACGCAGAGGAATCCGGATAAACTCGAATGAATTGTCGGCGAATTACGCATTCCACAGCAAGATTTGATGCGCGATTCATCGTTCACTTGTATTTCTCCGCGTGCCCTTCTCCGCGCCTCTGCGCCTCTGCGCCTCTGCGGTGAGAACTTTTGATTCAGACTAATGACTGAAAAGAATACGCAAAGATTTTTCGCACCCTGCCCGCGCGGGCTCGAGGCCGTGCTTGCCGGGGAGCTTGCCGAGCTGGGTGCCGGCGAAATCGCCGCAGCCGAGGGCGGAGTGGGTTTTTCCGGCGCGCTACCGGTTGCCTACGCCGTCAACCTGCACAGCCGCATCGCCAGCCGTGTCCTGTGGCAAGTCGGCGCGGGCCAGTATCGCAGCGAAGATGACGTGTATCGCGGCGTGAATGCGCTCGACTGGCCGCTATTATTCGATGGTGCGCTGACGATACGCGTGAACGTCGCCGCGGTTCGGAGTCCGCTCAACAGCCTCGACTTCATCACGTTGCGCATCAAGGACGCGGTCTGCGACAAGTTTCGCTCACAGACCGGCGTTCGCCCTAGCGTGGATACGGCGCAGCCCGATGTCCGTATCCATGCTTTCCTGGAAACCGAACGCTTCACGCTGTATCTCGATACCTCGGGCGATCCGCTGTTCAAACGCGGCGCCAGGCAAATCGCCGGGGAAGCGCCATTGCGCGAAAATCTCGCCGCCGGCATCCTGAAACTCTCCGGCTGGACACCCGATTTGCCACTGCTGGACCCGATGTGCGGCAGTGGGACGTTCCTGATCGAGGCGCTGCAAATCGCTCTCGGCGTTCCACCGGGCAATCGGCGCAGTTTTGCTTTCGAGAAACTGCGCAGTTTTGATCAAGACGAGTGGAAACGGATCCAGGCAGCGGCCGCGGCGCAGCCGGTACCAAATCCTTCTCCGGCGATTTTCGGCAGCGATCTGTACGGTGAAGCGCTGAAGCTCGCGCGCGTGAATCTCGCGGCCGCGGGATTTACCGATATGGCAAGTCTCAAGCAGGCAAACATGCTGGAAATATCCGCACCGGCCGCGGAAGGAGTCCTCGTAGCCAATCCCCCTTACGGTGTGCGTATTGGCGAGCAGGATGAACTGGCGTCGTTTTACCCGCAGATGGGAGACGTGCTGAAGAAGAAATTCGCCGGCTGGCGCGCTTACATATTTACCGCCGACCTGCGCCTGCCGAAACTGATCGGGCTGTCGCCTTCCAGACGCACCCCGCTCTATAACGGCGCACTCGAATGCCGGCTGTATGAATTTCGCATCGTCCAGGGTTCGATGCGGAAAAAGCGTGAACAGTGAACAGTAAACGGTGAACAGTCAAAAACCAGGCTATCAGCCACTGTTCGCTGTTCACCGTTCACCATCAGACGATATTCAAGTGATCGACCCCGGCAGTGAGATCGCGATCCTTCATTTCCTTGCCGTGCAGCTTGATTTGCAGGCGCAGTTCGTTCATTGAGTCGGCATTGCGCATGGCATCTTCGTAGCTGATCTTGCCGCCCTCGTAAAGGTCGAACAAGGCCTGGTCGAAGGTCTGCATGCCCATCTCGCGCGACTTCTTCATGACTTCCTTGATCTCGTGCACCTCGCCCTTGAAGATGAGGTCGGAGATCAGCGGCGAATTCAGCAGGATTTCAATTGCGGCGGCTCGGCCCTTCATGTCTTTCAGTGGAATCAGCCGCTGGGAAATCAGGCCCTTGAGGTTAAGCGACAAGTCCATCAACAGCTGCGCCCGGCGTTCTTCCGGAAAGAAGTTGATGATCCGATCCAGTGCCTGGTTGGCGCTGTTGGCGTGCAGCGTGCACATACACAAGTGACCGGTTTCGGCAAACGCAATCGCATGTTCCATGGTTTCGCGTTCGCGGACTTCGCCGATCAGAATTACGTCCGGCGCCTGGCGCAGCGTGTTCCGCAGCGCCGCTTCCCAGGACTCGGTATCGACGCCGACTTCGCGCTGGGTGATCAGGCAATTCTTGTGGTCGTGCACGTATTCGATCGGGTCTTCGATCGTAATGATATGGCCGTGACTGTTCTCGTTGCGATAGCCGATCATCGCGGCGAGCGACGTCGATTTGCCTGACCCGGTTCCTCCAACCATGATCACCAGGCCGCGCTTGGTCATTGCCACGTCTTTCAGAACCGGCGGCAACCCGAGATCGTCAATTTTCGGAATTGTCGTGGTAATGGTCCGCAGCACGACGCCGATCCGCGCTTGCTGCACGAAGGCATTGACACGGAAGCGTCCGATTCCGGGCGGGTTGATGGCGAAATTGCATTCCCTGCTGGCCTCGAATTCCTGGGCCTGCTTGTCATTCATCAGCGAGCGCGCCAGTTCCTGGGTGTGTTGCGGCGTCAGGCTCTGATTCGACACCGGCGTCATCTTGCCGTCCAGTTTGAATGCCGGCGGAAAGCCGGCGCTAATGAACAGGTCCGAGGCTTTCTTCGCCACCATGGCCCGCAATAATTCGTGAATGAATTTGACAGCCTGATCTCGTTCCATTTGCTACTCCTGGCTAAAGTCCGGTGCTGTCCGCTGTCCTGGCTGGTCAGTTGAAGGCATCCTTGTTTGCTGCTTTTCCACGCGCTTCTTCCTTCGTGATGATATTGCGCTTGACCATGTCTGCAAGATTCTGGTCCAGCGTCTGCATGCCCAGGCCCTGCCCGGTCTGGATCGCGGAATACATTTGCGCAATCTTGGCTTCGCGGATCAGGTTGCGGATGGCTGGCGTGCCGATCATGATTTCGTGCGCCGCCGCGCGTCCGGTGCCGTCCTTGGTTTTGCACAGCGTTTGCGAGATCACGGCGCGCAGCGATTCCGACAGCATCGCGCGCACCATTTCTTTTTCGGCCGCCGGGAACACGTCGATGATCCGGTCGACGGTCTTTGCGGCGGAACTGGTATGTAGCGTACCAAACACCAGGTGGCCGGTTTCGGCCGCGGTCAGCGCCAGGCGGATGGTCTCCAGATCGCGCAATTCGCCCACCAGGATGATGTCCGGGTCCTCGCGCAACGCGCTGCGCAGCG
>JANMYN010000458.1:0-2250 GCA_031382195.1 Betaproteobacteria bacterium | reverse complement strand
GCGTGTACTGGGCGTCGTGGATCACGAGATCGGCGTCGGCCATGAATTTGGCGTGCCGGCGGTCTCCCTCGTGCAGGATGGACTCGATGCGGCCCGGCTCGGCACCGGCGCGCCAGAGCGCATCGGAGAACGGCTCGTGGTCCACCAGGTACACCACCGCCACGCCGTCGGCTTCGACTCGATAGCCCACCGTTATGGCCGGGTGGTTGAGAAATTGCGTCGCCACCCGCGCGCCCCCGATTGTGTGGATGCCCTCGGTCAACTCGTGGTAGGTAATCGCGGCCGGCAGTTGGTTCAACTCGACGGGGAAGTAGGTGAACTCCATCTGGCCGGCCAGCACGTCATGCAGCGAGCCGCGGCTGCCTTCCGGGCCATAGATCGCGGCGGAGTTCCCTTTGACAAAGGCCGGGCTGAAGAACGGAAAGCCTTGAATGTGATCCCAGTGCGTATGGCCAAGGAGAATGTTCGCGTTAATGGCTTTCTTGCCTTGGGCCATCAACTCGGCGGCCAGCGGGTGCGCGCCGGTGCCGCAGTCAAAAATCAGAAGGTCGCCGTTGGCAGTGTTCAGCTCGACGCAGGAAGTATTGCCGCCGAAGTGGTTCGTGCCCGGCCCGGGGGTGGCGATCGACCCCCGCGTTCCCCAGAAACGTACTCTCATGAGTCCTCGGTTTCCCTGCGTGCGGCATCGGCCGATAGGAAATTCGATCCCACTGTTCTCGCGTCCCGCCAAATGCGGCGGCTGCGCGCCGATTCAGCGCTTGCAGGTTTTGCGCCCTGGGGCATTTTGCTCCTCCGGCCACTCGATCCGCAATGCCCGTTACGGCAAATTGGCCGCAGTCCTGAATGATTACTTCGCGGAAGCGCGTTTGACGCGGTAAGGGGCAGTGGGCTGCGCCACTCGCTTGACGCTCTTTTCATCCGGCTCGAACACCACCCGCACGCGCGCGTGCAGCGCTTCGGCGACGCGCCGCAGGTTGGCCAGCGAATGACCTTCGTAATCGGGCGATTCAAGGCGGCTGATCTGCTGTTGCGAAGTCTTCAACAACCGTGCGAGTTCCTTTTGCGAAAGTCCCGCCTGCTCGCGCAGCGCAGCGATCTGCAGCGCCACGTCCCATGCCTCGCCCGCCCGCTTGAACCGCTCCGCAAAATCCGGATCACGGAGTTGCTCTTCGAGATGAAGGTCAAAATTAGTTTTCTTCATGATTTCATTCTCTCCTGCCAGTCGCGCATCCGCTCCCGGGCCGTGTCGAGGTCGCGAGGTGCGATGGCCTGGCCTTTGCGGCGGATGCCGTGAACGGCGACGATGCGCCGGCCTTTCATAAAAATCCACAGCACGCGCGTGTTCAACTTGCCGACATTGTCCGCTGGCACTCTCGTAGAACTCTACGTTGAAGTCCATGGCGAGGCAACATCATTATTGATGTGCAAGGGAAGGTCAAAAAACCTGGCAATCAACATCAATATCTTTCATTGATCTTCATGCGACTGCCTCCTGCTGCTCATAGAGGCTCAATTCTTGCGACAGTGACGCAAGAATTTGGTCATCAGTCATCCATTCAGACAACCGGGCCATCCGGGTGAGGGCGGTATAGCTGAATCCAGCGCCGAACTCCGCCGTCAATTCTTGCGACACTGTCGCAAGAATCTGCTTTCCGTAAGCTGCACGCCCCGCCTGAAGATTCTCCCGGAGCAGTCGGCGCCCTACCTGCCAGCAAAGCAGCGTATAGGTGGAGTTGGCGACTGTCGCAATCCGCTGACGGGCGGACTGGATGAGATTCCGCAGATCGGAGAGGAGGGTCGCTTCGTCAATATCAGCCGGCGCCTTTGCTGTGGACAGGAGCTTCGTCGACTTCGCGGAACTGCGGCCGGGCCGCTTATTCGCTTTCTTCACGAATGTGTCGCTCCCTTCAGCAAGCCATCCAGCAGCCCCTCGGCCTCTTTCTCGATGGCGAGGATGTCGGCGCTGATCTCCTCCAGTGTACGCAGCGGCTGCGGCTTGTAGAAGTGGCGCGTGAAACTCACCTCGTAGCCGATTCTGGTGGCGTCTTCCTTGATCCAGGCATCGGGCGTGTAAGGCAGCACCTCTCGGCGGATGAAAGCCTCGATGCCGCCTTCTTCCAGGAGCGGCACCTGTTCGGTGTCGCGCAAGTCGGAGTCGGGCTCATATTCGACGAGGCGTGAAGCACCCTCACCCCCGGCCCCTCTGCTCCGCCCCAAGTGTTCCCTTGTCCCAGAGGTCGAGGGGGTTTC
>JANMYN010000375.1:0-2728 GCA_031382195.1 Betaproteobacteria bacterium | reverse complement strand
TGGCGCTCCAGTATCAGCAGCAGCTTGGCCCATTCGGTCAGATGCCCTGGCTGATAACCCCATGGACGAAACATGTTGGTCTTGTCGTGTCTGTTGTAATTCCAGTCCACCGACCAGTCGGACTGGTAATGCTCCCAGATGAGTCCATTGGCCAGCGCTGCTTGTCGTACTGTGATGTTTCGCGCCAGGTTCGCTGCGCGATCGAGATAGCGCGCCTGGCCGGTGGCGTCGAACGCTGCCAGCATGGCCTCGCAGGTGTGCATGTTGGCGTTTTGCCCATGATACGAGGAGACCGACGACCAGTCCGCCGCGGCTTCGTCCGCGTACAGTCCGGAAGCCGGCGACCAGAATTTCCGCTCCATCAGATCGAATGTCTTGGCGATCCACGCGCGCGCGGGTTCGACGCCCGCCATCGATGCGTGCGCATACGCCAGCAGCACAAAGGCGAGACCGTAGCAGTGGTTGGTCGCGTCGACCACGCGCCCGGCGTCGAGCAGCCAGGCATAACCGCCGGTCGATGCATTACGATGCCGTTCACGCAGGAAAGTTGTGCCGTGCTCTACGGCCCGCAGGTACGCCGTATCCCCGAACCGTCGATACGCCATCGCATAGTTGAAAACGTATCGCGTGCTGCTGACCAGGTGACGGGTCTTTGTGTCGTAGACGCTGCCGTCGTCACGAAAAAAATGATAGAACCCGCCGTCCGGATCGATCGCACGCGGATGATAGAACGCCATCGTGTGGCGGATGTGATCGAGCAGGAAGCGCGGGTCGCGGAAGTCGGGCATGGTCTTCAACTACTTCTGTTTAAGTCTCACCACTAAGAACACAAATACCCTCGCGTTAGCGTCGAGTACCCTTTTAGTTGCACGAAGAAATTCCAGAGCAGATATGTCTGTACTCGACCGCGTTTCGGGATCATAGCGAAGAACCAATGTGAATCTACCCAGATGAGGCAAATTAGTCTCTCGGTATTTCTTCGTGTTTCTTCGTGTTTCTTCGTTTTCCTTCGTGGTGAGCTTTGGGCTTTTTCAGCCCATTTTTTCCAGAACGGCTTCGAGAGCAGTCAAGGTCGGCGGCGTGGCGCCAGGCTGCAGACACGCGGCGGTGCCGGCGGCCACCGCGCGACGCAAATGCGATGGCCAGCCGGCATCGGGGTAATTCATCAGACTATAGAGCAAGCCGCCAATGCTGGCGTCGCCGGCACCGACGGAATCGACCACGTCAACCGACGGAGAGGCCTGCTGCAAGCGCTTGCCGTCGGCATGCAGTTCGGCGCCTTCGGCTCCGAGCGTCAGCATAATGACGGCCCGTGGACTGAGTGCCTTGAGCTGCGCCAATGCACTGCGTGGATCGCGGGTGCGGAACAAGCCGCGCAAATCCTCATCGGAAACCTTGATCACATCCGCCAGGCGTGCCACGCGGGCCAGAGTCGTGTCATAGGCGGGGGTCATCAGGTTGCGGAAATTCGGGTCGAAGCTCACCCGTGCCCCCGCCGCTTTCGCATCTTCCAGCAGGGCGATCAGCCTGCCGCACAGCGGTTCGCGCGCGAGGCTGATGCCGCCGCAGTGTACCCATTCGACCGACCGCAACCAATCGCCCGGCAGCAGTTGTGGATCGAAAGCGAGGTCGGCGCTGTCCGCGCCGATGAAGTAATACTGTGGCGGGGAGGTTTCGTGAACGATCGCAAGCAGGGAGGGTTTGTCGTGCTGTTGCAGGAAGCGCATGTCCAGTCCTGATTCGCGCGACAGCGTCGCAATCTCGTCGCCGAAGTTGTCGCGGCTGACGCTGCCGGCAAACGCACTCGGAATGCCCAGGGCTGAAATGACTCGCGCTACATTCCATGGCGCGCCACCGGCGCGTGCCAGCCAATAGCCGTCTTGCTGGCGGATCAAATCCGTGAGTGCTTCGCCGGCACTGACGAAACGTGGGGCACGCGGCGTTGTTGTCATGAGATGCCCGCGTGCACCTGCAGGAAGCCGCGCATGCGCGAAACCGCGAGTTCGGGATCAATGAGTGCGCCACAGCGGTCCGCAAGCGCGAATACTTTTGCGTAGTGAAGCACGGAGCGCGCCGATTGCAACCCGCCGGCGGCGACGAAGTGCGACTGATGGCCGTTAAGCCAGGCGATGAAGATCACGCCGGCCTTGTAATGCCGGGTCGGCGCGCGAAAGATTTCCCGTGACAGCGCAATCGTCGGAGTGATGGTGCTCTTGTAACCGTCGGCGTCGCCGGCTGCGAGCCGGGCCAGTGCCGCCGCCGCCACCGGCGCAATCGGATCGAAAATGCCGAGCAGCGCGTGCGAATGATGTCTGCCGTCGCCGGCAATCAGCGTGTCGTAGTTGAAGTCGTCGCCGGTGAACATGGCAACACCGGCGGGTAGTCGCGAACGCATGGCTACCTCCCACTGGGCGTCGAGCAGAGAAATCTTGATGCCCTCGATTTTCTGCGCATGCGCGTGGACGATGTCGAGTACCGTGTCCATTGCCGCTGCTATGTCGTTCGTGCCCCAGTAGCCCTTTAGCGCCGGGTCGAACATTTCGCCCAGCCAGTGCAGTACGACTTTGTCCCTGCATTGGCGCAGCAACTCGCCGTAGACGCGCTTGTAGTCATCAGGGCTTTTTGCCACGGCCGCCAGTGCGCGGCTTGCCATGAGAATGATGCGTCCGCCGGCCGCTTCCACCGCTTCGATCTGGTCCTGATAGGCGTGCATCACATCGGCGACCGT
>JANMYN010000372.1:0-7784 GCA_031382195.1 Betaproteobacteria bacterium | reverse complement strand
TGGTCCGGCGCAGCCGCGGCAGCCATCGCCGCAACTGCGATTTACTGGTATTTGAATCAATGAGTCTGATCAATCAGGTCTTGCAGGACCTCGAAAAGCGTCACGCATCCGAGTCCGAACTGCAGTCCCTGCCGGCGTATGTGCGCGCTGTACCCGGAAGGCCACGGTCGCCGGTGCGAATGTATGTGGTCGTCGCCATCGTTTCAGCCATTCTTATTGCGGTTGCATTGTTCATTTACGGCAGCCGTCGAGCGCAAGAGAATGATGCTGCGCACATCGTTCGCAAGCCGACGGCGGAGCCTTTGGCGGCGCCGGTTTCGGCGCCCAAGCTGTCCGTCGCGCCGCCACTGGCAGAGCCCCCACCGCAATCCCCCGCTTTCAATCCCGTTTCAAAAATTTCGGATGAACTGGGTCTCGTCGCGCTGCTGTCGCCGCGAAAGGAAAAGCCGGCAACTGCGGCACCCCGCGTTGCAGTCGCGCCTCCAAAGGCCGGCACGGCACCGCCGCCGAAGGCTGACAAGCCGCAAGCACCGGTCGTGGCGACATTGTCCGCCGCCGAGGCGCCTACCGAGCCTCCCGCGCCCGCGGCTGAGCGCGTAACGCCACCACCACCGGTCCCGATCGTCTCTGCGGAAAGTTCGCCGGGCGCTATCGACAAGCAGATGCGTGAAGTAGCGCCCTCGGAGCGCGCCGAGATCGCCTTCCGCAGGGGCGTGGCGCAACTCCAGGAAGGCCGTGCCAATGCGGCTGAGCTGGAATTCCGTAACGCGTTGAAGCAGGATCCGTCCCATACCGCTGCGCTTCAGGCGATGCTCGGACTGTTGCTCGACAGCAAACGCAATAACGAAGCGGAACAACTTGTACGCAAGGCGCTCGAGCTCAATCCGCGGCAGCCGCGCCATGCCATGGTACTGGCGCGCCTGGAAGTGGAGCGTGGCGAAGTAACCGGCGCGATCAATACGATGGTGGGCGCGCTACCGTATGTGCAGACCGATCCGGATTTCCATGCTTTCCTGGCGGCATTGCTGCAGCGGGAAGGACGACACCGGGAAGCAGTGGGCTACTATCGCGTCGCGCTGCGCGGCGTGCCCGGCAACGGTGTGTGGATCATGGGTCTGGGTATCTCCCTGCGCGCGGCGAATCAATTGGCCGAGGCGCGGGACGCGTTTCAGCACGCCATCGATTCGAAGCAACTGACGCCGGAGTTGCAGGAATTCGTTGAGCGGCAATTGCGCGAGCTCTCCGCGCCGAAGAAAAGATAGCCCTCAGCCGTCACCCGGCGCCGGTGTGCGCGCCGCAATCCAGCCGGTGACTTCGCGCGCACCGCGGCGCTTGAGCGTTAGTGCCAATTCATTGAGCGTTGCGCCCGTGGTCAGCACGTCATCCACGACGGCTACCGATTTTCCGGTCACATCGACGTCACACACAAAGGCATTGCGCACATTCTTCGCGCGTTGCTTCCACGGCAGCGTCGCCTGCGGCATCCCTTCACGCGCGCGACGGCAGACATCGACGGAAATCTTCAGGCCAAATTCCATGGCGACCCGGCGCGCAATTTCCATGGACTGATTGAAGCCGCGGCTCGCCAGCCGCTCGCGCGCCATCGGCATCGGAATGATCAGATCCGGATAAGCTTCCTTTTCCAGCGCATCGGCCAAACCCGCTGCCAGCGCTCGTGTACAGGCAAGGCTGCCGTGGTACTTCAATCTCTGGACCAGCACCGTGGCCGGATATTCGTAAGTGAATGCCGCGACAACGCGATCGAAGTGCGGCGGCGTGCTGACGCAGCGTCCGCATAGTTCTCCGGTCGGACCGGGTGTCGCGCAGACCGGGCAATGCGCGCCGGTCAGCCTGGGTAAGCTGATGCGGCACCCTCCACACAGGCCATCCTCGCCGCCGCGCCCGCCGCACAGCAGGCAAACAGGAGACATCAGCCCCTGTACAAGGGGCAGGCACTTGTCAAAAAAAAGATAAATTGAATTTGACACGGAGCGGGGCTTCCCCGACCATCTCTTTGTCTAAATTTCTACTTACTACGGTTGCCATCATGCCCGACGCCGCGCAAACCATCAGCCGAAATAATCAGGCCGCCAAACCGGCGGCTTGGACCATTGCCCGGGTCGAAGCGCTGTTGTCCGCCCCGTTTGCAGATCTGATTTTTCAGGCTCAGCAGGTCCACAGACAGCACTTTGCGCCCAACGAAGTGCAGCTATCCACCCTGTTGTCCATCAAAACCGGGGGCTGTCCCGAGGACTGCGGCTATTGTCCGCAGGCCGCGCGTTATCACACCGGCGTTGAAAACGAGGCGCTGATGTCGGTAAATGCCGTCGTTCAAGCCGCACGCGCGGCAAAGCACAATGGCGCTTCGCGATTCTGCATGGGCGCAGCCTGGCGCGGGCCTAAGCAACGCGATCTGGAAAAGGTGGCGGAGATGGTGCGGCAGGTCAAGGCACTGGGCCTGGAGACTTGCGCGACGCTGGGCATGCTCAGGGAAGGACAGGCCGAGCGACTCGCGGACGCTGGACTCGATTACTACAACCACAACCTCGATACCGATCCTGCGTTGTACGGTGAAATCATCACCACCCGTGGACAGGGCGAGCGCCTCGATACCCTGCAGAAAGTGCGCTCAGCCGGCATACACGTGTGTTGCGGGGGCATCGTCGGCATGGGCGAAACGCGCGCAAATCGCGCTGCACTCATCGCACAACTCGCCAATCTTGATCCCTACCCGGAAAGCGTTCCAATCAACAACCTCGTGCAAGTGAAAGGTACGCCTTTGCATGGCACGCCCGAACTCGATCCATTCGAGTTCGTGCGCACGATCGCGGCGGCGCGTATCACCATGCCGCGCGCGATGGTGAGATTATCCGCTGGCCGCGAAAGCATGTCGGAGCAAACGCAGGCGTTGTGCTTCCTGGCCGGTGCAAACTCGATTTTCTATGGCGAGAAACTGCTCACCACACCCAACCCCGTGGCCGATCGCGATCGCGACCTCTTCGACAGGCTTGGCATCAAGCCGATGGAAGCCCGCAACGAAGGTGTCCGCTCCGGCTGAACAATTACGGCGTTTCGTGCGGTCATCGAGCCACGAGCCAGTCACGCAATGCGCGACCTAGTTGCCGAACTTGCCGAACTGGAACGGCAGGGCCTGCGCCGAGGGCGACGTCTGCTCGACTCCGCGCAAGGCGCGCATGTCCGTGTCGATGGCCGGGAGTATCTGTCGTTCTGCAGTAACGATTATCTGGGCTTGGCTGCGGATCCGCGCATCGCCGCTGCTGCCGCCGACGCGATACGCCAGTTTGGTCTCGGGGCAGGCGCTTCCCATCTGGTGAGCGGACATCACCGCGCGCACGACAATCTGGAACGGGCGCTCGCGAGCTTCGTCGGACTACCGCGGGCGCTGCTGTTTTCCGCTGGTTATTTGGCCAACCTTGCTGTCGTGACCGTTCTCGCCGGCCGATCCAGCGATGTGTTCGCCGATCGTCTGAATCATGCATCGCTCAACGACGCCATGATTTTGTCCCGCGCAACTTGCGTGCGCTATCCACATTGCGACGTTGCCGCCCTGGAGGCTTTTCTGGAGCGCTCCAATGCCGCAAACAAGGTTGTCATTACGGACGCGGTCTTCGGCATGGACGGCGATATCGCGCCGTTGGCGGATATCGCGAGCCTGTGTGAACGCTATGCTGCCTGGCTGATCGTGGATGATGCCCACGGCTTCGGTTTGCTGGGCCCAAGCGGCCGCGGTGCGCTGGCCCATTTTGGACTCGATTCTCCGCACATTGCCTATGTTGGCACATTGGGCAAAGCAGCGGGCGTGTCCGGGGCGTTTGTCGCTGGCAGCGAGCAGCTTGTCGAATTGTTGATTCAGCGTGCGCGCGCCTACATCTACACCACTGCAAGTCCGCCGGCATTGGCCGCGGCGCTGGTGAAGAGCGTCGAACTGATGCAGGCCGAAGACTGGCGGCGCCAGCGCCTTGTCGATTTGTCTGCACGGATTGCCCGCAACCTGAAGTTGCGCAGATGGCGGTTGCTGCCTTCAAAGACTGCCATCCAACCACTGATCGTCGGCGAAAATTCCGAAACGCTCGCGTTGAGCGACGCGCTGGCAAGCGCAGGGATTCTCGTTCCCGCCATCCGACCGCCAACCGTGCCGAAGGGCAGTGCCAGGTTGCGCATAAGCTTGTCCGCAGCGCACACGGACGCTGACGTGGATCTGTTGATCGAAACGCTGCGGGGCGTCGAGGCGGCATTTTCATGAGCGATGCGTTTGCGCCGGACAAACGCCAGATGCGGCGTTCGTTCGACAGGGCAGCATCGACGTACGATCAGGCAGCGGTCCTGCAACGCGAAGTGTGCACGCGCGCACTCGAGCGTCTGGATCTGGTGAAGCTCGATCCGGGCGTCATCGTCGATGCCGGGTGCGGGACCGGGTTCGCGGCGCAGTCATTGCGCAAACGCTATCCGCGGGCGACGCTGGTGGGGCTCGACATCGCACCCGCCATGTTGCATGCGTCGCGGTCTCGGATTCCCGGTTGGAAAAACTGGTTCGGATCGAACAGGGAAGTTTTTGTCTGTGGCGACAATGAGCAGTTGCCGATTTGCTCCGGACGGGTGGACATGCTCTGGTCCAACCTCGCTTTCCAGTGGGCAGCCGATCTGACCGTGGTATTTGCCGAGTGCCAGCGCGTACTGCGCCCCGCCGGTTTGCTGATGTTCACCACGCTTGGCCCGGACACGCTGAAGGAGCTGCGCACGGCTACGGCCGGCGATGGCAAGATCCACGTCAACCGCTTTATCGATATGCATGATATCGGTGACATGATGATCGGTGCCGGTTTTGCGGATCCGGTGATGGATATGGAATATCTGACCCTGACCTACGCCGACGTCCGCACCCTGATGCGCGAGCTCAAGGCCATCGGTGCGCACAATGTCGCGCTCGGGCGCAACCGTGGCCTCACCGGCCGCAGTGCGCACGCAGAACTCGCGCGCCGTTACGAAGTGTTTCGGCGCGACGGCCGGCTGCCCGCGACTTTCGAAGTGATATACGGGCACGCGTGGAAACCGCAGCCACGTCTCGGTCCCGGCGGCCGTCCGGTCATCGACATCAAGGCGCGTTGAGGTTTAGATTTTGACCAGTCACAAGTCACAAGTCACCAGTCACGGCCTTTTCATCACCGGCACCGACACCGGTGTGGGCAAGACGCGGGTGGCGACCGCGCTGCTGCGGGCGTTCGCGCGCCGCGGGCTGCGCGCGGTCGGCATGAAACCGGTGGCGGCCGGGTGCGAGAGAATTGACGGCGCTCTCGTGAGCGAAGATGTGGCGGCACTGGTCGCGGCGTCGAACGTGAATCTGTCGGTCGATCTGATCAATCCCTATCGCTTTCAAGCTGCGATCGCGCCACATCTGGCCGCCGAACTGGCTGGCGAGACAATCTCCTTGCAAAAGATCCGCGATGCTTACGTCGTGCTCGCGGCTCGCGCCGACCGGGTGGTTGTGGAGGCTGCCGGGGGCTTCCTGGTTCCGCTCAATGAACACGAGGACTTCGGGGATCTGGCGCGATTGCTGGAATTACCGGTGCTGCTGGTGGTGGGCATGCGCCTGGGTTGCCTGAATCACGCGCTGCTGACCGCCGAGGCGGTGCAGCGCCGAGGATTGCAATTCGCCGGATGGGTGGCGAATCGGCTCGATGCGCAGATGCCCGCCTTTGAACAGAATGTGCATGCTTTGCGCGAGCGACTCCGGGTGCCGTTGTTGGGCACCATCCCGTTCGGGATCGAAGATGCGGAAGCGGGCGCGTGCTTTCTCGACTTGCCGTGATGACACTGAACAAAGTTATTTACGCCGCGCAAGCTAAAAGAGTAAACGGCAGGAAAATTAGAACGCTGATTCACGCGGCGCCGACGAGAACACGCCGGCAGCATTTCCTGCGCCGGGCTGGCATGTAATTGGAGCCTAGCAAGAAGCGGGCGGTTGGCTCTTATCATATTTACCTCGCCTTTGGTCACTGCCCCTGTCCCGCCAGCATTGATATGCGAAAGTCGGCATGCCGATGCTGCCTGTCAGGCATGGCAGCAAATTCACGCGCCAATGTATATTGCGCCAGACGTTGCTCCCGGCGGCGGTTACGCTGCGGCTCTTCGCCACGGCGATGAGCGGGTTGCTTTAAACCTGATCAGCGCGGTGGCGTTGAATGCCGGATTTATTGCATTTGCCCGCAAGCCTTACCGCAAATGCAACGAGGCGCAGCATTCGGTCTTCTATTGAGGCGGCGGACTCCAAAGAGCTACAATCCCGCATGCCTGAATGTGCCAGCCCCGGTTTTCGGCGCACAAGCGGCTACCGGTGACAGCCGCGGAACGGCGAGGAAAAATGAAGCCAGCGGGCTACAAAAGCGCGCCTGAAACCGGGTCAGGCATGCCAGTTAATTAACCAGGTGGAGACGACTATGAACATGCTAAGGCATTATTTTATCAGCAACAACCTGGACGACCTGGAAGTCTTTGAAGAGCAGCTGGAAGCTGCCGGCGTTTCCACAGCGCAGATCCACGTGCTCAGCCGCAACGATGCGGAGGTGAAGCATCATCATCATCTCCACGAGGTCCAGTCATTCATGAAGAACGATATTGTCCACTCAACGTTACGAGGCGTCGTCATCGGGCTTTGCGCATTCGTACTGGTCCTTGCCATCGCCTATTTTGCTGGCTGGACGAAATCTGCTGCCGGTTGGACTCCTGTCATTTTCCTCGCTCTCGTGCTGCTTGGATTTTGCACGTGGGAGGGTGGATTGGTCGGAATCCAGAAACCCAACCACAACTTCGTGCGTTTCGAACAAGCCCTGCGCGAGGGCAAACATATCTTCTTTATGGATCTAGAGCCCCAGCAGGAAGCGGTATTGGAGGATGTGCTGAAATCTCACCCGCGCGTGGAGCTGGCCGGAACGGGAACATCGGCCCCGCACTGGATAATCGCTTTGCAGCAAAAGGGGGCGATGATTCGCCATTCGTGACCTTGGAGAATCTTTTCCAATTATCCGGACGCCTTCGGCTTGCTCTACACCTGAATCTCTCGGTTAGCGCCTTCTTGCGCCGCCGCCTTGGATCCTGCACTGAAGGAAACTTTTGGTGTTGTTCGGGTTCCATCGGTAACTACGACCGCGCCACGACATAGTCGGCGGCGCACTCGGGGCTTCCTCATTGCGCGGTCATGAACAAAACAGCTCTCAAATTCAGCATCATGATAACGAGCGTCACGCTGGTCGCGATGCTTGCCGGAGTGTGGCTCGCCGATATAGATCGCAAACACGATTCTCGAGCCATGTTTCTGCCCGACAAGGTGATGACATTGTTCCCCGATCCGAAGCCACTGACGGCCTTCGCGCTTACCGACGACAAGAATCGCGTGTTTGACCTTGCAAGCCTGAAGGGTAAATGGTCATTTCTCTTTTTCGGCTTCACTCATTGCCCGGACATCTGTCCGACGACCCTGGCGGTACTGGCCCGCGCGCGTGACAACATCGCCAAGAGTATGGTTGGCGCCGAAAATATCCAATTCGTCTTTATCTCGGTCGATCCAAATCGCGATACCGCCAGCAAGCTCACGCAGTACGTGGACTATTTTGATTCGAGCTTTATCGGCGTGACGGGCGACAACGCTCAGATCGGTAACCTGGCCGGTCAACTCGGCGCCGAATATCAGGTTGCGATCGCGCCGGGTATGGAAAACTATCCCGTCACTCACACTACGGCGGTATTTCTGGTGGATCCGCGAGCCCGAT
>JANMYN010000341.1:0-5182 GCA_031382195.1 Betaproteobacteria bacterium | reverse complement strand
AACCGGTGTCGTAAGCGGGCCCTTGATCGACACCACGAATTCCCTGCTGGCCTGCAAGGTTTCGTCGGGCAGCCAGACATTTTCGCCGTAGACCTTGCAGGATTTTTCACCAGCAAACATTTCCATCCAGACAATCTTGCGCTTCGCGCCGAATGCCGCGTTTACCGCTGCATCCACCACCTTGCGCATGACCGGCGTGATGTCCACGCCGGTTCCGTCCCCCTCGATGAAAGGAATGATCGGGTTGGCCGGCACATTCAGTGAGAAATCCTTCTTGAGAGTGATTTTTTCGCCGGTGGACGGTACTTTGATGTGCTCATACATGAAGTCTGCCTCGATGGGTGGATGTGACTGAATTGCAAGCGCTATATGGGCTCGTCTGAGAGCGGCAATTGTAAAGCAACGGTTGCTCCGGGCACAAAGCAGCGGATTTCGACTTTCCCCCTGAACCCGTTCTACCCCCAAAGCGCTCCATCGCGCGGCCAGACTACGCATGCCAATTCTGAAACGATTTTTCGCATTGCGGAATATTATGTGCGAAGAATTTCTTAGTATCTGATTGTTATGCATTACTTAAGGTCAATTGCGATTGTTGCGATGCGTTAATTATTTCATGTACCGTCCGTCCACCACCGTTGCGTCATACAAAACCGGATGTAACGTCGATACAAGGCGCCACTACTCGCGGCGTTTTAATTGATTTCGCCAGATCCGATCTCTGGCTTTCATGTGGCTGTATTGCGTTATCGGCGCTCAGCAAGCAGATCAGAACTACCGCGCGATTGCACATCGGGGACCCAGGTTCCGGTTCGTTGATGATTTCGCGGTGTCCATTAATAAAAAGCTTGAATTAGTTGACAGGAGACGACCATGAATCGTGACCAGGCCATCGCGGAAATCCGCAAAGACTGGAACAGCAACCCGCGCTGGAAGGCGGTACAACGAACTTATTCCGCTGAGGACGTATTCCGGCTGCGCGGAACAATTCACATCGAATATTCGCTTGCACGCCACGGCGCCGAAAAACTCTGGAATCTCGTGAACCAGGAAGACTTTGTCAACGCGCTCGGTGCGTTGACAGGCAATCAGGCGATGCAACAGGTAAGAGCGGGCTTGAAAGCCATCTACCTATCCGGCTGGCAAGTTGCCGCAGACGCCAATCTCGCGGGGGAAATGTATCCCGATCAGTCGCTTTATCCGGCCGACAGCGTTCCTTCTGTCGTGCGCCGCATCAACAATACGTTTATACGCGCGGACCAGATTCATCATGCCGAGGGCAATGACGGCATCGACTGGTTTGCGCCGATCGTCGCCGACGCCGAGGCCGGATTCGGCGGCGTACTCAACGCGTTCGAATTAATGAAATCGATGATCGACGCGGGTGCCGCCGGCGTTCACTTTGAAGATCAACTCGCTTCCGCGAAGAAATGCGGGCACATGGGCGGCAAAGTTCTGGTCCCGACCCAGGAAGCCGTGCAGAAGCTTAATGCCGCCCGTCTGGCTGCGGACATCATGGGCGTCCCGACAGTGCTGTTTGCACGAACGGATGCGGAGGCAGCCAATCTCATCACGTCCGATGTGGACGAAAACGACAAGCCGTTCTGCACCGGTGAGCGTACGGCCGAAGGCTATTACCGCGTGATTAACGGCATCCAGCAGGCCATTTCGCGTGGCCTCGCCTATGCGCCCTACGCGGACCTGATCTGGTGCGAGACCGGGAAACCGGATCTCGCCTTCGCCCGGCAATTCGCCGAGGCAATCCACAAGCAGTATCCGGGAAAACTGCTTTCATACAACTGTTCGCCGTCGTTCAACTGGAAGAAGAATCTCGATGACAGCACCATTGCGAAATTCCAGCGCGAGTTGGGTGCAATGGGCTACAAATTCCAGTTCATCACTCTGGCCGGTTTCCACGCGCTGAATTACGGAATGTTCGAGTTGGCACGAGGTTACGCGACCGAAAACATGACTGCGTATGTGAAACTGCAGCAGGCTGAGTTCGCAGCCGAAGCCAGCGGCTACACGGCGACCAAGCATCAGCGCGAAGTCGGCACCGGCTATTTCGACGAGGTCACGCAGGCTATACAAGCCGGCAAATCATCGGTCACGGCCCTGACGGGCTCCACTGAAGAAGAACAGTTCGCCTGACCCGCATCAGGCATTTCCTTCACGCCGCGGTGTGACAAGCGCTGCTTGTTCCCGCGGCGTTTCCTATTTATCATTTGGCAAAATCATTTTTCACCATACAAAAATAATTCCGGAGCCCCAACGTGAACCAGTCGAACATTCCAGCCGGTGTGCAAGTCCTCGGCCAAGTTACGCCAGCGTATGCGCAAATACTCACCGGCGATGCACTTGTCTTCCTAGCCAAACTGCACCGGGGTTTCAATGCGCGTCGCATCGAATTGCTTGCCCGCCGCGCTCAGCGGCAAAAGGAGATCGATTCCGGAAAACTGCCGGATTTCCTGGCGCAGACCCAAGCGATTCGCGATGCTGCATGGCAAGTCGCTCCGGTCCCAAAGGATCTGCAGGATCGCCGCGTGGAAATTACCGGGCCGACCGATCGCAAAATGGTGATCAACGCGCTCAATTCGGGGGCCAGCATGTTCATGGCGGACTTCGAAGACTCTTCGACGCCCACCTGGGACAACCAAGTCCAGGGGCAGGTCAACGTGCGTGACGCGGTCACCGGCACCATTTCCTTCATCAGCCCCGAGGGCAAGCGATACCAACTAGCCGAAAAAACGGCCACCCTGCTGGTGCGCCCGCGCGGCTGGCACCTCAGCGAAAAGCATGTGTTGATCGATGGCCAGCCGATGTCGGGTTCGCTGTTCGACTTCGGCCTGTATTTCTTTCACAACGTCAGGCAGCGCGTTAAACAGAAATCCGGCATCTATCTTTATCTTCCGAAAATGGAGTCTCATCTCGAGGCGCGGCTGTGGAACGAGATATTCGTCCTCTCGCAAAGGGAATTGGGCATTGCGCAAGGCACCATCAAGGCGACCGTCCTCATAGAGACCATTCTTGCCGCGTTCGAAATGCACGAGATCCTTTATGAGCTGCGCGAACATTCGGCAGGACTCAATTGTGGTCGTTGGGATTACATCTTCAGCTGCATCAAGAAATTCCGGAACAACAAGGAGTTCATTCTCGCCGATCGCGGGCTGGTGACCATGACCAGCCCATTCATGCGCGCTTACTCCCTGCTGTTGATCAAGACCTGTCACAGGCGCGGCACCTTCGCCATGGGCGGCATGGCGGCGCAGATCCCGATCAAGAACGACCCCGCCGCCAATGAAGCGGCGTTAGCCAAAGTGCGGGCCGACAAGGACCGCGAGGCGAGCGATGGCCACGATGGCACCTGGGTCGCACACCCCGGTCTGGTGGCGCTTGCAAAGGAATCGTTCGACAAATCGATGAAATCGCCGAATCAGATCCATAAAAAACGTGATGACGTAAACATCAACGCAAAAGAACTGATCAATTTCCAGCCGAAAATCCCGATCACCGAACAAGGCCTTCGAATCAACATCAATATCGGCATCCAATACCTTGGCGCCTGGCTCGCAGGCACCGGCTGTGTGCCCATCTTCAATTTGATGGAAGATGCTGCGACGGCGGAAATCTCGCGGGCACAGATCTGGCACTGGATCCGCAGCCAGCACGGCGTTCTCGACGACGGGCGCAAAGTCAGCAAGGAATTGTTCCGCGCGCTTGTGCCACAGGAGCTGGCAAAGGTTCGAGAAATGCTCGGCGACAAGGGTTACGCGGCAGGCAAGTACCCAGAGGGAGCGAAAATGTTCGAGGAGCTTACACTCGCCGAGGAATTCGTGGAATTTCTTACGCTGCCCGCCTACGAATACCTAACAGCCCACGAACACCGCTGACCTTGTTCGGGCCTCCGAAACGCGGGGTGGCCTGAGTTCACAACAACATGCCAAGGGTCGTCCTATTCAACAAACCCTTTGGCGTGATCTGCCAGTTCAGTGCGTCTGTCGGCAAGCAGACGCTGAAAGATTTTGTGCCGATCACCGGCATCTATCCCGCCGGCCGGCTTGATACCGACAGCGAAGGACTGCTGGTCCTGACCGACAATGGCGCCCTTCAGAACAGCATCAGCCATCCGGCGAAAAAGTGGCCGAAAAGCTACTGGGTACAGGTTGAGAACCTGCCCGACGAAGCTGCATTGATGCAGTTACGCAAAGGCGTGCAACTGGGGAATTTTGTCACCGCGCCGGCCATGGTCGAGCAAATTTCCGAACCACTTGGGTTATGGGCACGGACGCCCCCCATTCGTTTCCGTCGACACATTCCGACGAGATGGCTGGAAATTACGATAACCGAAGGCAAGAACCGGCAGGTCCGGCGCATGACCGCAGCCGCCGGCGTACCCACCCTGCGCCTGATCCGTCATCGAATCGGACCTTGGACCCTGGCGGGTCTGGGCCCTGGCGACTATCGACTACTGCCGGCGGGCGAGGTGACGCTTCCGTAAGGAAGATGTAACAAAATATGTCAACCGGCCCGACGGACACGCGTTTAGGGCGGTGACACCCAGTTAGTGTCGTCTGAAATACTTAATCAATGGAGAAGACCCGCATGAAGAAGATTTTTGCAGCCCTAATCGCCGCTTTGTTTGCCGCCGTTACGTTTTCGGCGGTTGCCGCTGACGAAGTCAAGCCGGCTGATGCCAAGCCCGCCAAAACCATGAAGAAGCACCACAAGAAGGTCGCAGCCAAGAAGGCAGAAGTCGCTGCTCCGGCTGCCCCGGCCGCCCCCGCCAAGCAGTAAGATTTGAGCCAGCTGTAATCGACAAGGCAGGGTCATCCCTGCCTTGTTTTTTTGTGGGCACTCTCAGCATTTCTGGAAGGTTTGACGCTCCCCGGGAAAATCCTTATTCTTGCCGGCGATTTTAGGATCCGCAACGTTCGATCCATCAACTTTTCCCTGACCCAGATAAACGGACCCCTCCCATGAAAGCAGTCCTAGCGTTCGTCCTGCCTGCCTTGTTCACCATAATTTCCCTTTCCGCGTCCGCCGGGGTGGCGCCCACCGATTCGAATTCGGCATTGGCCCAGTCCGGCGCAAAGATCGCCGCTCCCGCCAAGCCATCCGCGGAAGACCGCGAAGTCAAAAACGACCAACACGAACATACCTCGAAGGATTCCGTCAAATAGGCATG
>JANMYN010000295.1:0-3638 GCA_031382195.1 Betaproteobacteria bacterium | reverse complement strand
CCTCTACTGCATCGAGCAAAGGATCGATGCATTGCGTGGTCAGGGCGACGAAGTAATCTTCGTAGAGCCTGACCACGCTCTGCCAGGCACGGTGCTCGAAATCACGGAAAGCGGCGGACGCGGAATCGGCGGGCTGCATCTTGGTCGTTGCGGGTAGTAACGGGAAAACTATGCGCGATTATCGCGGCGGGTGCGACGCAAAGCTAGCAGAACCGAAAAGTCTGCACCTGGAACTGCTTGGCTCCGGCCGCCCTCTTGGTCGACGACGATATGTGGGCCAAACCATTGCGGCTTGCAACTTCCGGCAGGAATTCCGGAGCGATGAAGTGCACGATCGATTCGAGCGATTGCACCGAGGAATAAGGTGAGGGCGTCACCGCCGGGATATCGATATTTGACAGTTGAATGACGGTTACGAGAGTACCGCCCGGACTCAATAGGTGGTGCAATTGCGAAAAAGTCGCCTCGACGTTCACGTACTCGAGGAGCATCGCCGCGTAGATAAATTCCACCGGTTTGAACGCGATCGCGTCGCTCTGGATGTCCCCTTCGAAGAGTTCGAGCGCGTTGAAGGACTTCTGAAAGCGATTGCGTGTTTCCCGAAAATACAGCCCGTTCAGGTCCACCCCGACTATGCGAGAGGTTACGTCAGGGTCAATTCGTTCGAAGCCGTTCCCGCCGGAGCAGCCGAGTATTGCGACAGAACCGGGTCGAAGGGATTGCAGTTGCCCGGCAAAAATGTCGGCAAAAAGTTGCGCCTGCCCGACACAGGGAAGCGCCATGTGGGCTTCGTAGTCGCGCAGCGCAATGTCCAGCCAGGGACTATGCACAGCCGCATCCAAAAGTTCGTGCGGCTGACTTTACTACATCGTGCGCTCCCATCATGAAAGCTTTTCGCTGAGCCTGCGGGCCGGAGATGCTTTTGATTGGCGCGTTGTGGACGTCGGTGCGGGTGATCAAAACTGCGTTGACGTGGGAGCTCGTTGCCGACCCCGAAGAAAACCCAATAATGGCGGTGAAACGTGCTCGCGGGCATTGGAGTATGCGCGCGTCAAACGCATGGCTCGCCGGGTGCCCGATTATTGGAGTCGGATTAACTCGGTCTGCGTTTCCGTCAACCATGCCAGCGCGCCCGCGCCGGCGGCGTGTCCGCTGGCGAAGCAGGCGGTAAGCAGGTAGCCCCCGGTGGGCGCTTCCCAATCCAGCATCTCGCCAGCGCAGAACAAGCCCGGCAACGCGCGAATCATCAGTTGCTCGTCGAGCGCTTCGAAGGCGACGCCGCCCGCTGTGCTGATTGCCTCGTCGATCGGACGCGCGGCGACCAGCCGCAACGGTAATGCCTTGAGGGCGGCAGCGAGTCGGACAGGGTCGGTGATGTCTGCTTTCGGCACGACTTCACGCAGCAAGCCCGCTTTCACGTCCTTGATGCCCAGCCGGCTTTGCAGGTGGGTGGACAAAGACTTCGCGCCGCGCGGATGCGTGATCTCGGCGAGCACGCGCTGGGGTTCGCGTCCGGGCAGAAGATCGAGGTGCATGATTGCGGCGCCTTTTGCGCAAATCGCATCGCGCAATGGCGCGCAAAGCGCATAGACCAGGCCGCCTTCGATGCCGGTGTCCGTGATGATGCATTCTCCCTGCCGGCGATGTGTTACGCCTGCCCGGTCCGTGAACGAGGCAACCACCGATTTGAGCGGCTGGCCGGCGAAGCGCGAACGGAAGTGTTCGCTCCAGCCGATGTCGAAGCCGCAGTTGGCTGGCAGCAGAGGCGCAATCCGAACACCACGTTGCTCGAGCAGCGGCACCCATGCAGCATCTGAACCGAGCCGCGCCCAACTGCCTCCGCCAAGGGCCAGTACCACAACATCGGCACGAACCGAATGTTCTCCATTCGGCGTCGCGAAGCGCAGCTCGCCGTCCCCATTCCAGCCAAGCCACCGATGGCGAACGTGGAAGCGGGCGCCGGTTTCGCGCAGTCGATGCAGCCATTTGCGCAACAGCGGCGCTGCTTTCATGCCTGCGGGGAATATGCGTCCGGAGGTGCCGACAAACGTTTCCAATCCCAGACCGCGCACCCATTCGCGCAGCGCATCGGGACCGAAACTGTTTACCAGGGGTTCAATATTCGAGCGGCGCGCGCCGTAGCGCACCAGAAAAAGTTCGTGCGCTTCAGCGTGGGTAAGATTGAGTCCGCCTTTGCCGGCCATCAGGAACTTGCGTCCGAGAGAAGGCATGGCGTCGTACAAATCGACCTGGGCACCGCCGGTGGCCAGGACTTCAGCGGCCATCAAACCGGCCGGACCGCCGCCGATTACGATGGCCTTCAGTGCGGGCTCGTTCACCGCGTTCGCGTTCGGCCGGTCAGGCAATGGGCAATCCCTTCCGCTATCGCCCGCGCGATGTTCTGTCTGGACTCCGGCGAGGCCAGCATCTGTTCCGATTCGCGAGTCACGATGACACCAGTTTCTATCCGGAGGCCCGGTTGTTCCGCAGTGTGCAGCACGAACGATTGATCAAAGTTATCCACGCCTTTGGCCCGGTCCGCAAAAAGCCGGTTCTGCTTCGCAGTGGACTCGGCGAGATAGTACGGAGGCGGATAACCGCGTGCGGGCCGAAGCACCGATCGCGGAGGCGCACCGCAGGCTCCTGCCTGACATTGGACTGTCGCGTCGGAACCAACAAGAAGTAACCGATCGCAACATGCCGTAATCCCAACAACCTGTCTTGATATTTCGACGTTCCAGCACGCTTTGCGGCTGAATATCGTGCCGCGGATTTGCAAGTATGCCTGACGGTTTCCCGTTGCGACCGTTTTCCCTTACGAAACAGAATGCTATCGGACCGTGCCAATGTGCCAATGTCTTTAGCTTCCGCTACTGGCACGGCCATTGCGGCACCGTAGTGGCGTTCGGGAAATCAGATGCGCTATTGCCGTCGGGATTTTTTGCCACCCGAATTGCACGCCAGTCGGCGCGTAAATTCTTACCAATGACACGGGGGTTACTGCGATGGGATCCGCCTCGGATTCTGGCATCCAAGAACCGCCAGGAGTGGATAAGCAGTTGCTCGAAGTACCAGAGCCGATAACACTGAAAAATTTCTTCAAGGCGATTGTCGCAAAGTACAGAGCCATTGCGAGCGCTAAACACGCGCCCGAATAGCCAACGCGGTAACCCTGATTGCAGGTGACACACATGATGACCCTACGCCGCAATAATTTCGACGTCAGCAACACAATCGATACTACGGATCATTCGTCGGTAAAACGGGAGATTGATCGAATCTTCCTCGACCTGTTTCCGGACGCAAACACTGAGCAACTCGACGACTGTTTCTCCGACGTCGCCAGACTCTATCGCGGGGAGTATCCCCATTACCGCGCATGCGACACCTCCTATCACAATCTTCAGCACGTCCTTGACGTCTCGCTGGCAATGGCGCGTCTGATGGACGGGTATGAGCGTTCAAGACGGGATACGCAATCCTTGGGACCGCGATTGTTCGCCTTTGGCGTAGTGACCGCATTACTGCATGATGTCGGGTATTTGCGCCATATAAACGATAGCCGCCACGACCACGGCGCCCAGTACACGCCAATCCACATTTCGCGTGGAGCAAAATTCATGCAGCGCTATTTGTCT
>JANMYN010000241.1:0-8110 GCA_031382195.1 Betaproteobacteria bacterium | reverse complement strand
CGAAACCCGCCTGTCCCGCGAGAAAGCCAAGCGCCTTGCAGCGTGGCACGACCTCGAGAAAGCAATGGAAGAGGGCACGCTGGTACAAGGGCTGGTCAATGGCAAGGTCAAGGGCGGTCTTACCGTCATGGTCAACGGCATCCGAGCTTTCCTGCCCGGTTCGCTGGTCGATATCCGCCCGGTCAAGGACACCAACCCCTACGAAGGCAAGCAACTCGATTTCAAGGTCATCAAGCTCGACCGCAAGCGCAACAACGTAGTGGTTTCGCGCCGCGCGGTACTTGAACAGACTCAGGGTGCCGAGCGCGAAGCGCTGCTCTCCAGCCTGCAGGAAGGTGCAGTGGTCAAAGGCATCGTCAAAAACATCACCGACTACGGTGCGTTCGTGGATCTCGGCGGCATCGACGGCCTCTTGCATATCACCGATCTGGCCTGGCGTCGCGTCAAGCATCCTTCGGAAGTGCTCAACGTCGGCGACGAAGTCACTGCCAAGATCCTCAAGTTCGATCAGGAAAAGAATCGCGTATCGCTGGGCCTCAAACAGCTCGGCGAAGACCCGTGGGTGGGCTTGTCGCGTCGCTACCCGACGGGCACCCGCCTGTTCGGCAAGGTTTCAAACCTCACCGACTACGGCGCGTTCGTGGAGATCGAGCAGGGCATCGAAGGTCTGGTCCACGTATCCGAAATGGACTGGACGAACAAGAACGTCCATCCCTCCCGCGTAGTCCAGCTGGGTGACGAGGTGGAAGTGATGATCCTCGAGATCGACGAGGATCGCCGTCGTATTTCTCTTGGCATGAAGCAGTGCAAGCCCAATCCCTGGGATGAGTTTGCGTCCAATTCCAAGAAGGGCGACAAAGTCCGCGGCCAGATAAAGTCGATCACCGATTTCGGCATTTTCATCGGACTGCAAGGCGGCATCGACGGGCTGGTGCACTTGTCGGATCTGTCCTGGAGCGTGCCTGGTGAAGAGGCTGTTCGCAATTATAAGAAGGGAGACGAGGTCGAGGCGATGGTGGTATCCATCGACGTCGAGCGAGAGCGTATTTCGCTCGGTATCAAGCAACTCGAAGGCGATCCCTTTACGAATTTTGTCGCCGGCCACGATAAAGGCAGCTTGGTCGAAGGCATAGTGAAGTCGATTGACCCGAAGGGGGCAGTAATCCAGCTCGACAGCGATATCGAGGGATACCTGCGCGCATCCGAGTTGGCGCGTGATCGAGTCGAGGACATCCGTACTCACCTCAAGGAAGGCGACAAGGTGAACGCGATGATCCTCAATATCGACCGTAAGAACCGTAGCATCAATCTTTCGATCAAGGCCAAGGATGCGGCCGACGAGTCCGAGGCAATGCAAAAGCATGCTGTCGAAAGCGCGTCGAATGCCGGCACGACCAACCTGGGTGCTTTGCTCAAAGCCAAGCTGGATAACAAGAACTCTGCGCAATAGGAAGCGCCATGACAAAGTCCGAGATGATAGCCAAGCTGGCGGTGCATTTTCCACAGCTGGTCGCAAGCGATGCCGAGCTGGCGGTGAAGATGATCCTGGACGCCATGGCCAAAAGCCTGGCCCAGGGGCATCGGATTGAAATCCGTGGCTTTGGAAGCTTCGGCCTGAACTACCGCCCGCCGCGCGTGGGGCGCAATCCGAAATCTGGTGACAAAGTGCACGTTCCGGCAAAATACGTCCCACATTTCAAGGCGGGCAAGGAGCTGCGCGAACGCGTGGACTTCAAGAGCCAGTAGCCGGCAGGCAGCAGTGTTGCAGCAGCGAACAGGATGGGCGGCATATCGCAAGATCGTGCCGCCTTTTTTCGTCTGATTTTCGGACCACCGATGCTTCAACGCGGATAATGCTGCCGATGCGCTACTTGTCATGGATTTTTCGCATCCTGTTGTTCGTGCTGTTGATCGGCTTCGTGTTCAAGAATTCCGATCCCGTAACGGTGCGTTTCTATCTTGGCGCACACTGGGAGGCTTCGCTGGCGCTGGTGTTGCTGGTCTTCTTCGCCGTTGGCGTGGCAGCGGGCGTCATCGCGTGTGTCGCCCATATTTACCGGCAGCGGCGCGAGATCCTGCAACTGCGCAAGGAGTTGCGCAGCAAGCCGGGTCCTCCGGAAGATGCCCTCTGACTCGATACTGACATGTCCGTACTGATTCTGGATCTGGTCTGAAACATGGAATTCGAGTTCTGGTGGCTTCTGGGCTTTCCGTTGTTCTTTGCCTTGGGCTGGCTTGCGGCGCGCGTGGACATCAAGCAGCTGCTGTCCGAATCCCGTTCGTTGCCGCTGTCCTATTTCAAGGGACTCAATTTTCTCCTCAACGAGCAGCCTGACAAGGCCATCGAAGCCTTCATCGAAGTGGTGAAGGTTGATCCGCAGACGGTCGAATTGCACTTCGCGCTCGGCAGCCTGTTCCGCCGGCGTGGCGAAGTCGAACGTGCGATCCGGATGCACGAGAACCTGTTGGAGCGGGCGGACCTGGCGCCGGAGCAGAAAATGACCGCGCTCTACGAGCTTGCGCAGGACTATCTCAAGGCCGGGCTGCTGGACCGGGCGGAGGAATTCTTCGGCAAACTTCAGGGAACCCAGTACGAACAGCAAGGCTTCAAGTTCCTGCTGGAAATTTACGAGCAGGAAAAAGATTGGAGCAAGGCGATCGAGACATCGCGAAAGATGGACTCGGTTTCCGGCCAGTCGAGCGCGAAGGACGTAGCCAATTTCTACTGCGAGCTGGCTGCCCTTGAGATCACCCATTCGCGCTGGGATCAGGCGCGTGATTATTTAAGCGAATCTTTGAGCGTAAACCGCAGGTGCGCGCGTGCGAATATCCTGCTGGGTGATACCGAACTGGGGCAAGGCCGGACCCAGGCGGCGATTGAATACTGGAAAATCCTGGAGAGTCAGAACCCGGCGTATATTGCTCTGGTAGCCGAAAGATTGTTCGCCGCACATCGCAGCCTCGGACGCGAGGTCGAGGGATTGCAATTACTGCGCGGCTATCTCGCCAACAATCCTTCTCTTGACTTGTTGAACGTGATTTTCCAGGGCGAACTCGAGCTTCACGGCGCCGAGCATGCCTACCGACTGGTACGCGATGAGCTCGCGCGCAATCCGACCTTGCTCGGGCTGGACAAGCTACTGGAGGCGCAGCTGCTGGAAGCGCCTGCCGAGCGTCGTCATGAGCTTCAGTTAATAAAGAATCTGGTGCATCAGCACACCCGCAGCCTGGCCCTCTATCGCTGCGGAAGCTGTGGATTCAAAGCGCGGCAGTTCTACTGGCACTGCCCGGCATGCAACGGCTGGGAAACCTATCCGCCACGGCGCACCGAGGAAAGGGAAGTTACCGGATGAGCTCGCGCGTGATTGTTGCCCTGGACTACGCCGACGCGAAGTCCGCGCTGACGCTGGTTGATCGTCTGGAACCTTCAGCCTGTAAATTGAAAGTCGGCAAGGAATTATTCACCGCCGCGGGACCGCCGTTTGTTGCAACAGTTGCGCAACGCGGCTTCGATATTTTTCTCGATCTCAAGTTTCACGATATCCCGAATACCGTGGCGCAGGCCTGCAAGGCCGCTGCACGGCTTGGAGTCTGGATGATCAATGTTCATGCGCTCGGTGGCCGGGCGATGATGAATGCCGCGCGTGAGGCGATCGAATCTGCACAGCAAAAGCCGAAATTGATCGCCGTTACGGTGTTGACAAGCATAGGCGATCGGGATTTGCGCGAGATTGGAATTGACGCTAGCCTGCCCGATGAAGTCATGAAACTCGCCAAGTTGGCAGGAGATTGCGGGCTCGACGGGGTGGTGTGCTCGGCCCACGAGGCGGCGGCGATCCGCGACCGCTTCGGCAGCGATTTTCTGCGCGTAACGCCAGGCATGCGGTTGCCCGAGAATAGTGCGGGTGACCAGAAGCGCGTCATGACGCCGCAGGTTGCGATTCAAAGCGGGGCGAGTTACCTGGTCATTGGCAGATCCGTCACACATGCCGCCGATCCGTTGGCCGTACTGGTACGCATCAACCACGATGTCGCAGTTGCGGGGGCGCTGAAGTGAAAATTACAATTATCGGCAGTGGGTACGTCGGATTGGTTTCAGGTGCGTGTTTCGCCGATCTTGGCAACGACGTGGTCTGCCTGGATGTAGACAAGAGCAAAATTTCCCTGCTTCGCGAAGGCGGCATACCCATTTACGAGCCGGGACTTCAGCAACTGGTCAGCCATAATGTAGCCGCGGGTCGATTGCGATTTACAACCGACATCGATGAGGGCGTGGCTCATGGTGTTGTTCAGTTCATCGCCGTGGGGACGCCGTCGGATCAGGATGGGTCTGCCGACTTGCGCTACGTCATTGCGGCGGCACGCAACATCGGCCGTAGCCTGAACGAGTACCGTGTGATCGTTAACAAGTCCACGGTGCCGGTGGGCACGACCGAGCGGGTGCGGGCGTCGGTGGCGGAGGAACTGCGCAATCGCGGCCTCGATCTGCCGTTCAGCGTGGTGTCGAATCCGGAGTTTCTCAAGGAAGGCGCGGCGGTAGATGATTTTATGCGGCCGGACCGCATCGTCGTCGGTAGTTCCGACGAACGGGCGACGCAGATCATGCGCCAACTCTATGCGCCGATTCTGCGCAATCACGATCGTCTTCTGGTGATGGATCCGCGCTCGGCCGAACTCACCAAGTATGCTGCCAACGCGATGCTGGCGACGCGCATCTCGTTCATGAACGAACTGGCCAATCTCGCGGAGAAACTCGGTGCCAACATCGAATCGGTGCGTCACGGCATAGGCTCCGATGAACGCATCGGTTACCATTTTCTCTACGCAGGCGTAGGTTATGGCGGCTCCTGCTTCCCCAAGGACATTCAGGCTTTGCAGCACACTGCAGGCGAGTATGGAGTGCAATTGACGATCGTCGACTCGGTGGAGAAAGCCAATCGCCGGCAGAAGCAACGCCTTTTGGAAAAAATACGCGGGCGCTTCGGCGAGCAGCTGGACGGGCGGCATTTTGCAATCTGGGGCCTGTCGTTCAAGCCGAATACCGACGACATGCGGGAAGCCCCCAGCCGGGTAGTGATCAACGGCTTGCTCGCGCGCGGGGCCAGCGTGGCCGCTTACGATCCGGTGGCGATGGAGGAAGCGAAGAGACTTTTTGCCAAAGATCCCGGTGTTCGCTTCGCGCCGTCCACGGTCGGCGCGCTCGACGGCGCCGATGCGTTGATCATTGTCACGGAGTGGAAGGAGTTTCGCAGCCCCGACTTCGACGACATGAAAAAACGCCTGAAGTCGCCGGTGGTCTTCGACGGGCGCAATCTTTATGATCCGGTCATGATGCGCAATGCCGGCATTGAGTATTTTTCGGTGGGCAGGCCGCAGTGATCGGACATAACGTAGTGAAAAAAGCGAGATTGCTGGTGGTCGGTGACGTCATGCTCGACCGCTACTGGTTCGGCGATGTCAGCCGCATTTCGCCGGAAGCGCCCGTGCCGGTGGTACGAGTGCGGCGTACCGAGGAGCGTCTTGGCGGGGCGGCCAACGTGGCGCGCAATATCGCCGCGATGGGTGCTGGCGCCGGGCTGCTGTCGGTCGTCGGCGAGGACGAGGCCGCAACTTGCATCGAGGCGTTGCTTAAAGCGGACGCAATCGACGCCCAATTGCATCGTGATCCGGGCTTGGCCACGACGATCAAGCTGCGGGTCATTGGCCGGCAGCAGCAGTTGTTGCGTATCGATTTCGAGACCGAACCCGGGCATGACGTGTTGATGTCCAAGCTCGCCGGCTTCGAGGCCAGATTGAAGAACGTCGATCTGGTTATTTTGTCCGACTATGGCAAAGGCGGGCTCAAGCATATCGAACGCATGATCGAAGCAGCGCGTGCGGCAGGCAAACCGGTACTGGTTGATCCGAAAGGCGACGACTATTCACGCTACCGGGGCGCCACGTTGATCACGCCGAACCGATCTGAATTCCAGGAGGTCGCCGGGCGCTGGAAGAGCGAGGACGATTTGACCGAGCGCGCACAAAAACTGCGCGGAGACCTCGAACTGGATGCGCTGCTGATTACGCGCAGCGAGGAGGGCATGACCCTGTACCGCGACCGCGAGCGACTGCACGTTCCGGCAGTAGCGCGGGAAGTGTACGATGTCAGCGGTGCCGGGGATACGGTGATTGCCATTCTGGGCGTCATGCTGGCGGCGGGCGCAAGTTTTGCTGAAGCAGTCCAGCTCGCCAATAAGGCGGCGGGCATCGTCGTCGGAAAACTGGGCACCGCCGTGGTTCATCCCGAAGAACTCTTTTCCTGAATCAGCTATGCATATCGTCGTCACCGGCGCAGCCGGATTTAGTTACGGCATAACGCGTCCAGGCGCATCAGCCTCCACTGAGACCTCCTGCGGAGCCTGAATATGACTATCGTCGTAACTGGGGCGGCAGGTTTTATCGGTTCCAATCTCGTCAGGGCGTTGAATGCGCGCGGCGAGACCAATATCCTCGCGGTCGACAATTTGAGCCACGCCGAAAAATTCCGCAATCTGGCGGACTGCGAAATTGCCGACTACCTGGATAAGGAGCACTTCCGCGTAGCACTGGAGGCAGGCGCGTTCGATGGGGAAATCGTCGCCATCCTGCATCAGGGTGCCTGCTCGGACACCATGCAGACGGACGGCCGTTACATGATGGATAACAATTTTCGGTATTCGTCCGACCTGCTGGCGTACTGCCAGTCAGAATCCGTGCCGCTGATCTATGCTTCCTCGGCATCGGTATACGGCGCCGGACCGGTGTTCAAAGAGGGCCGTGCCAGTGAGAAGCCGCTCAATGTCTATGGTTACTCGAAATTTCTCTTCGATCAGGTAGTGCGCAGGCGCTGGGACGACAACAGCGCACAGGTCGTCGGCTTGCGCTACTTCAACGTATATGGCCCGCGCGAAACACACAAGGCAAGGATGGCTTCGGTCGCGCTGCATTGCTTCGATCAGTTCCGTCAAACCGGGAAAGTGAAACTGTTCGAAGGCAGCGGCGGATACGAAGCGGGCGAACAGCGTCGCGATTTCATATCCGTCGACGACGTGGTCCGGGTCAATTTCCACTTTCTCGATAACCCCGGGAAATCCGGAATTTTCAACTGCGGCACCGGCGCTTCGCAGACCTTCAACGAAGTGGCCGCTGCTACGATCAATGCATTGCGGGCGGCGCAGGGGAAGAGCAGCCTGACACTTGCCGAAATGAAGGCGCAGGGGATGATCGAATACGGGCCCTTTCCTCCCGGCCTCAAGGAAAAATATCAGAGCTATACCGAGGCCGACATCGACGAGTTGCGTGGTGCCAAGTATTCCGCGCCGTTCTCCGACGTGCACACTGGTGTCGGACGTTATGTCGGATGGCTGCTGACGAACCGCTAGCGCTTGCTTTTTTTGCACCTGCCGCACGCCCGAGTATTATCCTTCCGCATGGATCGCAATCCGGTCAGTACACGCAAAACCCTCGATGACTTCGTGGGTAATACACCGCTGGTGCGCCTAAAGCGTATCCCGGGCGAGACCAGCAACGTCATCCTCGCGAAACTTGAAGGCAACAACCCTGCCGGATCGGTGAAGGACAGGCCAGCGCTTTCCATGATCCGCAGGGCGGAGGAACGCGGGCAGATCAAGCCGGGCGATACCCTGATAGAAGCGACCAGCGGCAATACCGGCATTGCCCTGGCCATGGTTGCTGCGATGCGCGGCTACCGCATGATCCTGGTCATGCCTGAGCACCTTTCCATCGAGCGTCGCCAGAGCATGGCGGCATTCGGCGCGAAGTTCGTGCTGACGCCGAAAGAGGGGGGAATGGAAAAAGCGCGCGACATCGCCGATCAGATGCAAGCGCGCGGCGAGGGCCTGATCCTCGACCAGTTTGCCAATCCCGACAATCCTCTGTCGCATTACGAGGGAACGGCACCGGAAATTTGGCGCGATACCCAAGGGCAGATCACGCATTTTGTCAGCAGCATGGGGACCACCGGTACCATAATGGGGTGCGCCCGATACTTCAAGGAACAGAACCCCGCCATCACCATTGTCGGATGCCAACCCACGGAAGGCTCGCAGATACCGGGCATCCGCAAATGGCC
>JANMYN010000162.1:0-2346 GCA_031382195.1 Betaproteobacteria bacterium | reverse complement strand
ATCGGATCCGGGATATTCACGAGAGGCGCTTCGCTACCGGGGCGGGCTTGCGAATCGATCGGTGCGATCGTTGGTAACGGCATTGTTGAAGGCTCGGCAGAAGCACCGGCCGCAGGTTCCGAAAGCGCGGTGGGGGCCGGGGCCGGGCCCGGCTCCGGCACGCCAATCCGCTGCGGGGTTTGCGCTCGTTGCGAGCTTCGGGGCGGTCGCGGCGACATCAGCCGCGCGTGAATGGCAGTTACGCGTGCTCCCGGAGCGGTATTCGGCGCAAGCGTAAATCCGTAGATCAAGAAAATGTGGAAGGCGATGGAAAGCGCAACAGCCGCGGACATGCGGCTGAACATCGCTGGCGACAGCCCTGGGGAAGTTTGCCGGACCCTGCGCACCTACCGCTCCGATGCCGGTTACGCTAACGCCCCAATTCTAGAGCGTCGGCGGCGGTGCGCAACGTCGATTTACGACTTACCGGCGCTGCCGGCCTTCTTCAAGTATTCCTCAAAACGCTCAAGGGGGATGGCTCCCGGCACGCGCTTGCCGTCTGCAAAAAAGATGGTGGGCGTACCATTGATCTTTTTCGACTGCCCAAAAGTCACGATCTTGTCGACCGGATTGTCGCACTTGGCGGATTTGGGGGCGGTTCCCTTGAGCATGTACTCATCCCAGGCTTTCAACCGATCGGACGCACACCAGATCGCACGCGACACTTCCGGCGCCTTCGGATGCAATTGCTCGATCGGAAACAGGAAGATGTACATGGTCACGTCGGTAACCTTCTCAATTTCCTTCTCCAGCTTGCGGCAGAAAGGACAATCGGGATCGGAGAATATGGCCACCTTGCGGCTGCCGTCGCCCTTCACCCTTTTGATCGCGAGCTCGAGCGGCAGCTGATCGAATGGAAAGGCCATGGCCTTGAGCTTCTTTTCTTCGATTTCGCGTAGTCGCGCATCCGTCAGATTGGTTCGGGTCTTGGTCTCGATGATGCTGCCCACGATCAGGTAAGTGAAGTCGGAATCGGTGTAAAACACTTCTCCGTCGACCAACATTTCATACAGTCCGAGATAGGGGGTCTTGGTAATGCTCTCGATGTTGGCCTGGGGATACTTCTTCGAAAATTCGGCACGAATCGACGCTTCGTCGGCACACGCGACGCCGCTCAGCAACAGCAGCACGCAAGACAGTAAGGTCAGGATACGAATGAACATGATTTCCGGGAAAACCTCATGTGGACGATGAAAGGCACCGTTGGACCGCTTAACCCAAAGCTCGTTTCACGAGCAGCCGCTTTATTGGAGAAATCCGGTTGGTCAGGCGCAAGCCCGCATTGCGCAACCGCTTAATTCCGGGCAGGCGGCTGCCGAAGAGCGCCTCCAACCCGTCAGTTACCACTTCCATTGCAAGAAGGTCTTCGCGCCGGCTGCGCTCGAACCGGCGTAACAATGAAACCGCGCCGCAGTCGCTTTCCATGCCGCGTTCGGCCAACACGGCCGCCAGCGCCTGTGCATCGCCGAATCCAAGGTTTAGACCTTGCCCCGCGAGCGGATGGACATTATGAGCAGTGTCCCCGATCAGGGCAACACGAGGCCCGATCAGCCGTTCGGCGCGCATGCGGCGCAGTGGGAACGCGACCGCGGTGTTGACCGGCTGTAACGGGCCCAGCATGCCGGAACTGGCCTCTTGCACCATGCGCGCCAGTTCCTCCGGTCCGGCGGCCAACAGAACCCGCGCATACGTGTGCGGCGCAGACCAGACCATGGAGATCTGATTGCCGGGCAACGGCAGCAGGGCCAGCACGCCATGGGCCGAAAACCACTGATACGCCGTGTCGCGATGCGCACGCTCGACGCGGAAATTTGCCACAACGCCCGTCTGTGCGTACTCGCGACTGTGCGTCGCAATGCCGGCTGCCGTGCGCACTGCCGACTCCGCTCCGTCTGCGGCGACCACCAGGCGCGCCTCGATCTGGCTGCCGTCTGACAATGAAAGCGTTGCCAATGCGTCGCTCCAGCGCGCATTTGTACACTCGATGCCCGTCAGCAGCTTGAGATTGGCCTGGGCAGTCAGCGCCGACATCAGGGCTTGCTGAAGATTGGCTTCCTCAACTATCGAGGCCAACTCGGGAACGCCGCTGCGGTAGGCGCTAAATTCGATTTTCGACGCGTCGTCGCCGAACACCCGCATTTCTCGCACGGGCGCGACGCGTTCCAGCGACAACCGTTGCCAGATCTCACCGGCCTCCAGAAAGCGCCGGCTGTGACGGTTCAACGCATAGACCCGCTGGTCGAAGCCACTGGACGGCAATGCGCGCGCGGCCCTGGGTTCCACCAGCGCAACGCTGAGCCCGGTCCG
>JANMYN010000206.1:0-1767 GCA_031382195.1 Betaproteobacteria bacterium | reverse complement strand
GCATAGGCCGCCGCCAGGTAACCGACGAAAGAGCCGAAGATCACCACAAAGGTATACAAACCGGTGTTCAATACCGACAGTCCGCGCTCGGTTTTCAGGTAGGTCGGCAGCCAGAAAAACACGGCGAAGTAACCGGCCATCATGCCGGTGATCATCAGGCTGGTGAGTACCGTGGTCTTCAGCAGGGCCGGCGAAAAGATCTCCAGGAAGTGGCTGCCGCGTTCCTTCGCCTCGATCCTGGTCGCGCTATAGACCTCCGGCTCCTGCACGTTGCGCCGGATGTAGATCACCAGCAGTGCCGGAAGAATGCCAGACCAGAACATTGCCCGCCACGCCAGATGCTCCGGCAGCACGGAATACAGCAACAGGAAAAGCAGGTTCGCCACGCCCCAGCCGACCGCCCATCCGCTTTGCATCGTGCCCACTGCCTTGCCGCGATGCTGCGGGCGGATCATTTCCCCGATCAGCACCGAACCGACCGCCCACTCGCCGCCAAAGCCCAGGCCTTGCAGGGAGCGCATGACCAGCAACTGCTCGAAGGAATTCGTGAACCCGCAGAGGAAGGTGAAAAAGGCGAACCAGGCAATGGACAATTGAAGAATGCGCACGCGCCCAAACCGGTCCGCCAGCACACCCGCGAGCCAGCCACCGATCGCCGAACTGATGACGGTCGCCGTAGTGATCCAGCCAGCTTCGATCTTCGACATGCCCCACGCCGCGATCAGGGTGGGCACGACATAAGTGAAGACCATGACATCGACCGAGTCGGTCGCCCAACCCCCGACCGCGGCGATCAGCGTCTTGCGCTCCCGCCCGTCCAGCTCCTTCAGCCATGCGAACATCGATCATCCCTCGTGTCTAAGATGGAACCGCGCCTCTCGAAGATCCCACTTGACCGTGGCACCGCCGATCTAATGGCAGCGTTGGATTTCGACCGTTGCATGGACGATTTCCTCATGTTGAGCAAGGTGGTCCCTGACGCGGTCCAGAAGCACCTTGCCGGTTTCCGCGAGGAGATTTTTCGCCCAGACGGCCAGCAGTGCCATCGAGTTGAACCACAGGCCGGCCGCAATTTCCACGATCATCATGGCGGCCGTAATCCACATCACGGCACGCTTCCCGCGCTCCACCGCGTGGTTGCCCTCGTCGAACAGGTGATGGTAGGTCCAGGCTGAAAGGTCATGAGTGTGCATCGGGGATTCTCGTCACTTTTGTTGCGAGTCCGGCCTGTGAACAAGGGGTAACAGGAAAGAATCCTCTGCGGGGAAGGCCTTGACCTTTTCTGAATGATCGCGCCATTGCGCCGACTGCGCCGCAGCCACTGCCTCGGCGAGTTTCGGCTGCAAAAACGGACACGCCGTCGGTTCCAAGCTTGATCTGCATGACTGGCAAACGTCATCCCGATTGTTTCCAACCCCGAACCCAATTCAGGTAGGCCTCAGCTTCCATCGGCCTGGCGATGAAATAGCCCTGCGCGAGGCCGCAGCCCAGTTGGCGCAGCAAGTTCCAGTCTGCCTGCGTTTCCACCCCTTCGGCCACCGCGGTGATGTTGAGCTTCTTCGCCATGTCGAGGCTCGATTCGAGGATCACCTTGGCGGATTCCTGTCGGGCTGCGTCCGTGACAAAGGATTGATCGATCTTGAGCTCAGTGAAGGCGATGCGCGTGAGCTGCTGCATCGAGGAGTAACCCGTGCCGTAGTCGTCGATCGACAAGCCGAAGCCCTTGATGCGCAGGCGGGCGAGGTTCTCCAGCGCTTTGCCGAGGTC
>JANMYN010000201.1:0-9244 GCA_031382195.1 Betaproteobacteria bacterium | reverse complement strand
GAGAAGTGACGGGCTCGATCAGAATCCGGCGATAACGGGCGCGTGGTCGGAGGGCCGTTCGTTTCTTCGCATTTCGACGTCTATCCGGCTCGATATGCAATTGCGCGCAAGTCCTTCCGACAGCAGGATGTGGTCGATTCGCAATCCCATTTTGCGTTGGAACGCGTTCATGCGGTAATCCCACCACGAGAATGATTTGTCCGGTTGATCGAACAATCTGAAGCTGTCTTTGAGGCCGATTCCGATCAACCCCTGAAAAGCTGCCCGCTCTGCTCGACTGCATAGGACCTGTCCCTCCCACGCCTTGGGGTCGTGCACATCCCGATCCTCCGGTGCGATGTTGAAGTCGCCGAGAACGGCAATGCGAGGGTACTTCTTGACTTCGCCTTCCAGCCAGATCGAAAACGCTTTCAACCAGCCGAGCTTGTATTGAAATTTGTCGGAGTCGAGGCTCTGGCCGTTGGGCACATACGCACAGACCAGGCGCACGTCGTTCACTGTCGCTGAGATCACACGCTTCTGCGCGTCGACGAAACCGCCAATTCCGTACTCCACCGCCAGCGCTGATTCGCGCGCCAGGATGGCCACGCCATTGTAGGTTTTTTGTCCGGAAAACACCGCCCGATACCCGGACTGTTCGATATCCTGCAATGGAAAATTGTGATCTTCGACTTTCGTTTCCTGCAGGCAAACCGCATCGGGCTGCTCGCGCGCCAACCAATCCAGCAACTGCGGAAGCCGGACTTTGAGGGAATTTACGTTCCAGGCTGCGATTTTCAAGAAACTATTGCGCAGCCTCTGCGGGAGGCGACGCCGAGGCAGCCGGCGGCGATTCGACGGGCGCAGGCGCAGCCGCAGCCGCCGGCTTGGCTGGTTTATTCGGCGGGCGCGGCGCAATCACTGCGGTCCGTGGATAACCTGCCGCGTCCAGAGACGTATTCCATTTGACCTCTTCGAAACCCCTCGTCACGTCAGGGCCGACTTTCAACAGCGGAACCTCGAGAGCTCCCCCGGTAAGCTGCCTTAGTTCGTCTTGGGTTGCGGCATCCGTTGCATCCATTTCGGTGTACGGAATTCCGCGTTTTACGAGCAGATCGCGAGCGAGCGTACACGCATCGCCACACTCGGTGACATACAGGGTCACCGGGAAATTCTTGACCGCAACCTGCAGCACATAAGGCAGCGGGGCGTCGTCAGGTTTGCCGCCTGACGCCTTGATCTTCTCGAAATGCTTGATGTTAGCGGGCGGAGGCTGATCGCTGTAGTGGATCTCGCCGGCGGCGTCCGCCCAGCGGTAGAAATCGGCCTGTGCGGCCACACAAGCCAATAAGAGAACCGGAAACAAAACCCAACGTTTCATCAAGGCCTCCTGTAATTCGGAATGAACATTGCAGAGATTCACGCCGCCTGGGCCATGCCGTTATGACGCAGCAGCGCGTCGATAGTTGGTTTGCGGCCGCGAAACGCAACAAACGATTCGAGCGCAGGCCGGCTTCCTCCGGCAGCAAGGATCTCCTCTCGAAAGCGCCCGCCCACCGACGAGTTCAGCACCCCATTTTCCTCGAACATGCTATACGCGTCTGCCGACAGCACTTCCGCCCATTTGTAACTGTAGTAGCCCGCCGCATATCCGCCACCGAATATATGCGAAAAACTGTTCGAAAAGCGGTTATACGAGGGCGGAGAAAGCACGGCGACATCGCGGCGCACTTCGTCGGCCAGTTGCAGAAGCGTCTTTTGCCCGTTCGCGTCGAAATCGGAATGCAGGCGCATATCGAAAATCGCGAACTCGAGCTGCCTGACCGTCTGCATGCCGCTCTGGAAATTTTTCGCCGCCACCATTTTTTCGAACAACTCACGGGGCAAGGTGGCGCCTGTATCGACATGCCGGGTCATGTCCCTGAGGACCTCCCATTCCCAGCAGAAATTTTCCATGAACTGGCTTGGCAGTTCGACCGCGTCCCACTCTACGCCGTTGATACCGGATACCCCAAGTACCTCCACCTGGGTCAGCAGATGGTGCAGGCCATGACCGAACTCGTGGACCAGGGTGATCACTTCGTCATGCGTGAAGAGGGCGGGCTTTGCACTCAAAGGGGCGGAAAAGTTACAGTTTAAATAGGCAACCGGGATCTGCACCCCGGTACTCTTGCGTCGGCGCGTAATGGCATCGTCCATCCACGCGCCGCCGCGCTTCGAGGGCCTGGCATAGAGATCCAGATAGAACTGCCCAACCAGTTCGCCGGCGCGATTCCTGATCGAGAAAAAATGCACATCTTCGTGCCATGTAGGCGCTTCGTCGCGGTTGATCTGTAAGCCGTACAGCGTTTCGACCACCCTAAACATGCCCTGCAGCACCTGAGGCTCGGGAAAGTACTGCTTCACCTCCTGGTCGGAGAACGCGTAACGGGCAACCCGCAGCTTTTCCGACGCGCAGGCCACATCCCACGCTTGAAGATCGTCGAGTGCGAGTTGGCGGGAAGCGAATTCCTTCAGCTCGGCCAGATCGCGTTGCGCATACGGCCTCGCTCGTTTAGCCAGATCTTCAAGGAATTCCAAAACCTGCTGCGGAGAATCGGCCATTTTCGGCTGCAATGACAATTCCGCGAAACTGGAGAAGCCCAGCAATCGGGATTGCTCCCGCCGCAGCCGAAGGATGTCGACGATAATCGCGCTGTTGTCCCATGCGGATTCGCCGAACTCGGCGGCTCGCGTAACGTAAGCGTGATACATCTGTTCGCGCAGCTTGCGATCTTCCGCATATTGCATGACCGGGAGATACGAAGGCATGTGCAGCGAGAATTTCCAACCCTGCTTGCCGGCTTGCTTCGCAGCGTCGCCCGCGAACTCCATGACGTCTCCCGGAATGCCCGCCAGCCGCTGCTTGTCCGAAACAATCAGCTCGAAAGCATTGGTAGCATCGAGTACGTTATCGTTGAATTTCGCCGACAACGCGGCGAGCTTATCCAGTATCTGCTTGAACCTGGCCTTGTCTTCGGACGCCAGTTCGGCACCGCCGAGGCGAAAGTCGCGCAACTCGTTGTCGACGACTTTCTTCTGCGCGCCTGCAAGCCGGGTAAAAACATCCGAAGCGCGCAGTACCTTGTACTTGAAGTAGAGCGCTTCGTCCTGCGCGAGTTCAGTGAAGTATTGCGTAATACGTGGAAGATTGGCGTTGTAGACATCGCGAAGCTGCGGACTGTTCATGACCGCATTCAGATGAGAAACCTGTCCCCAGGCACGGCGCAGGCGTTCGTTGCCATCGTCCAGAGGCGCAATGAAATTTCCCCAGTCGGCGGGCGAATCCGGGTTCCCGAGCGCTGTCACCAGTGCCCGATTCTCGCTCAGCAGTTGATCCAATGCCGGCGTCACTAATTCGGGTTTGAATTCCGCGAAGCGCGGTAGTCCGGAAAAATCGAGCAGTGGATTCATTTATCGTTCATAGACGACATGCCCCTCGACCAGGGTGAATCGCACTTTTCCTTCCACTTCATAACCCGCAAACGGTGTATTTTTGCCTTGGCTCTTCAGCGTGGCCGCCTCGACCTTCCAGCGTGTATGCGGATCGAACACACAGACGTCCGCGCGTGCGCCAGGGGTAATAGCGCCAGCGCGGATGCCCAATACGCGCGCGGGGTCGCTCGTGACTTTTGCGAGCGCGGCTGCGAGCGGGATCTTCGCCTCGTCACCCCACTTAAGCGTTAGCGAAAGCAGCAACTCGAGCCCGGTCGCGCCCGGCTCCGATTCGCCGAACGGTAGTTGCTTGGCGTCTTCGTCCACCGGTGTGTGATCGGAGCAGATCGCATCCACCGTCCCATCCTGCACACCGCGTCGCAACGCTTCTCGATCACGGAGGGATCGCAGTGGCGGAACAAGATGGCAGTTGGAATCGAAGTAACCAATATCCATTTCGCTCAAGTGCACGTGGTTGGCCGAGACGTCACAAGTCACGTTGATTCCCAGTGACTTGGCCTGGCGGATCATATCGACGCCATCGGCCGTGGACAACCGGCACAGATGTACCCTCGCGCCGGTTTCCCGGACCAGCAGCAGGATGGTAGAGAGCGCAACAGTCTCGGCAATAGCAGGAATCGGCGCAAGCCCTAGGCGGGTAGCCACCTGGCCGTCGTGCGCGACGCCGTCCCTGGACAGCGCGGCATCCCGCGGCCGCAACCAGACCGCATAGCCAAACGTGGCAGCGTACTGCATTGCCCGTTGCAGGACCTGATTGTCGCTCAGCGGCACATCCGCTTGTGAGAAGGCAATGCAACCTGCGTCCAGCAATTCCGCCATTTCCGTGATGCGCTCTCCTTTGAGGCCTTGCGTCAATGCACCTAGCGGATACACATGCGCCTGATTGAGACTGCGCGCACGATGCTTGAGCATTTCCACCAGGCCGGGTTCGTCCAGTGGTGGATCGGTATCAGGGGGGCATACCAGGGAGGTAACACCACCGGCGACCGCCGCGGCCATTTCACTTTCCAGGGTGGCCTTGTACTCGAATCCAGGTTCCCGCAATCTCGCGGAAAGATCGACCAGGCCCGGGCAAACCACCATCCCCGCTGCATCGATGACGCGGTTGGCGGTAAAACCGCCCGGCGCGGCTCCCAACGCTAATATTTTGCCCGCCGCAATGAAAACATCCTGGACTTTGTCGCCTGCACTGCCCGGATCAATGACGCGACCGCCCTTAATCTGGATCTTCATGCGTTTCCCGCCAGAATGGACATCACGGCCATGCGCACCGCGATGCCGAAAGTAACTTGCGGCAGGATTACCGATTGCCGCCCGTCGGCGACGCTGGAATCGATTTCGATTCCGCGGTTCATCGGGCCGGGATGCATCACGATCGCGTCCGGCTTCGCATTGGCGAGCTTTTCCGGAGTGAGGCCATAATATTTGAAAAATTCCTGGGCGGAAGGCAGCAAAGCCCCATTCATGCGCTCGTTCTGCAAGCGCAACATGATCACCACATCGACATCCTTCAATCCGATTGCCATGTCGTGATAGACGTGCACACCTAACTCCGAGACATTCGATGGCAGCAGCGTACGTGGCCCGATGACGCGCACTTCCGGCACACCGAGCGTCGTCAGCGCGTGGATTTGAGAACGTGCAACCCGCGAGTGCAGCACGTCGCCGACGATGGCCACCCGCAGCGATGAGAATTCTTTCTTGTAATGACGGATCGTGAACATGTCCAGCAAGCCCTGCGTGGGATGCGCATGGCGGCCGTCGCCGGCATTGATCACATGGATGTAAGGCGCTACGTGCCGCGCGATCAGGTGCGCCGCGCCGCTTTGCGAATGCCGGACGACAAACATGTCGGCATGCATCGCGGACAGGTTGGCCACGGTATCGAGCAGTGTTTCTCCCTTGCTCTGGGAAGATGTGCCGACATTGAGATTGATCACATCCGCCGAAAGACGCTTCGCGGCAATCTCGAAGGTGGTCCGGGTGCGGGTCGAGGCTTCGAAGAAGAGATTGAAAATCGCCTTTCCGCGCAGCAGCGGGACCTTCTTGATCTCACGCTCTCCCACCGACAGGAAGGAATGCGCGGTGTCCAGAACGTCGAGGACGATTTCCCGCGGCAGTCCCTCTATGGTCAGCAAATGCTGCAGTTCGCCGTTCGCATTCAGTTGAGGGTTGTAGCCCTTCATGTGACACCCTGCCGGATCAAAACCAGGTTCAACTGATCTTGCTCGTTTTTACCGAGCTCGATCTGCTCCCCCTCAGCGACCGAAATTTCCGCGCCGACGAACTGTGCCGCGATCGGCAGTTGCCGGCCTCCTCTGTCGATCAGCGCAGCCAACCGTATGCTCTGAGGCCTGCCGTAGTCAAACAATTCATTCATCGCCGCGCGAATGGTGCGACCGGTGTAGAGAACATCATCCACCAGAATAATGTCAGCGTCGGCAACCTCAAAAGGGATGTCCGACGGCTTTACCTTCGGATGCAAGCCGCGACTGCCGTAATCGTCGCGATAAAAAGACACGTCGATGGTGCCGAGAGGCTTTCTGAGCGCCAGCGCTTTGTGCAGTCTTTGCGCCAGCCATACTCCGCCGGTGTGAATACCGATCAGCGCCGTGTCCGGGGATACGCCGGGGCGCATAAGCTCGGTGAGACGGGCCAGCAGGACTTCCGCGTCGGGCAAAGGCTTGTTCATTGGTTGAAGTAGGTTTCCAGGATCAGTTTGGCTGCGAGCTGATCGATTTTGGAGCGGGCCTCGCGCACATCCAGTCCCATATCGCGAGCCTGCTGCTCGGCCTCCACGGAGGTCAGCCGTTCGTCGACCAGCCGGGTTTCGACCCCGTAGCGACCCTGCAGCCGTTGGGCAAACTTGCGCGCCAGCGCGGTCAGTTCATGTTCGCTACCGTCGAGCGCGAGTGGCAATCCGACCAGCAGCAGGACCGGTTGCCACTCGCTTACCAGCGCTTCGATGCGTGCGAACCGCGCATCGTTGGCTGCGGCATCAATGGTCTCGAGCGGGTGGGCGACGCCGAGCTGCAGTTCGCCTACGGCAACACCGATGCGCCGTTCGCCGAAGTCGAAGGCCAGCACTGTACCGGAACGAAGTTTACGAGGTTTCAGAACGGGTTCAGGCATGGCGTCGGGCTTCGTGCCCATGCTCAGCACTCGACCTCCGGCGCCGTCTCACGCATGACCGGCATCGTCCGACAGACTGGCTGGGTCAAACCCGAGCAATTCCATAGCCGCTATAAAACGCTCGGATGACGGCAACTCAAAGATCACGGACGGCCGCGCCTCGACAGTCAGCCAGGCATTCTGCCCCAGCTCCTGTTCGAGCTGGCCGGGGGCCCAGCCGGCGTAGCCCAGGGATACCAGGACATTACCGGGACCCGGCCCGTCGCCCTGGCTCAGTGCCTGCAGGATGTCTTTGGACGTGGTCAGCCCGACCTCTCCGTTGATGGACAGCGTCGACTGCCAGCCTCCGACCGGTCGATGCAGGACGAAACCGCGATCCACCTGCACCGGACCCCCGAAATAAACGGGTATGTTCTTGACCGCCTGATTTTCCAGCGGGATTTCAATCTGCTCGAACAAGGCTTCCAGGGTCATGTCGGTCGGCCGATTGACCACCACGCCCAGCGCGCCCTGATCGTTGTGTTCGCAAATGAAGGTCAGCGATTTGGCAAAGTGGGGATCGGCCATGTTCGGCATGGCGATCAGGAAGTGGTTGGTGAGATTGACGCTTTGCATGGATTCGCCGTGCTCATTTTACCCGTGAGAATGCCTGTGCCACAAACCCGGCAGCCGGGCCCGTATAATTCAATCCTCAGAACCGGTCGCGGCTTGAGGCGGAAACAGGATGCGGCGTCCGGTATCGCAGACTTCCCAAACCGACCGGCGGCGCGTCGTGCATGGGATTGATTGAAGTTTGAGGGGATATTCTGGCTACCCAACAGGAATTAGCCGCCTTCCTTGCTGAGGTCGAGCGGCGCGCGTTCAAGCAGGCGGCGTTTGCGGTGCGCGACCATCATGTGGCGCTCGACATCGTTCAGGACGCCATGTTGAAGTTGACCGACAAGTATGCAGGAAGGCCCCCTGCCGAGCTGCCGCTATTGTTCCAGCGCATTCTGCAAAATACCATTCGCGATTTTTATCGGCGGCAAAAAGTCCGTTCGTTGTGGACGACCCTTTTTTCCTCACTGCAGCCGCGGGACGACAACGAGGACTACGATCCACTTGAGTCCATGCAGACCGAAGGACCGGGAGGCAAGGGAGACAGCCCGGCCGACCGCCTGGAACGGTCACAGATAGCCGGCGCGATCGGACAGGGGCTTGAGCGGCTGCCACCCCGTCAACGCGAGGCCTTTCTATTGCGTTACTGGGAGGAACTGGACGTGGCGGAAACCGCACAAGCGATGGGTTGCTCGGAAGGCAGCGTAAAGACTCACTGCTCCCGGGCAACACACGCATTGGCCGCGTTTTTAAAGGACAAAGGAATCGAACTGTGAACGAGAACGAGGTTGCCGGACGAATTGTTGCGCGGCTCGACCAGGATCTGGCCGATTTGCCGGCGACGACCGTCCAAAGACTTCAGGCTGCCAGGTCGGCAGCCATGTCAGCTTATCGTCCCGACAGGCCACTGTGGGGGCGCGCCGGGGCAGGTAGTATCCTGAGTGGCTGGAGTCTGGGTAGCGGCCTGACCACGAGGCTGGTGCTGCCAGCCGCGATCATCCTCGCAAGCCTTACCGGGCTGATCTATTGGCAAATGTCGAGTCATCATGAAGAAGAACTGGACACCGGTCTCCTGGCAGGCGAGTTACCCATCCATGCCTATACCGACCCGGGTTTCGAAACTTGGTTAAAGCACTCCAATTACGCGCAGCCGCAACAGTAGTACTCGCGTTTTTCCTGATCATCGGTGTTCCCACGATTGCGCGTTCCGCCGATGCGCAGGCGACGGGTCCTGCCTGGTCGACGCTGTCTTCGGAACAGAAAACCATCCTGGCCCCGCTGCAAGCGGATTGGGACAAGCTCGATCCTGAGCGGCGCAAGCGCTGGATCGGCCTGGCGGCACGTTACCCCAGCCTGCCCCCTGATCGACAGCAACGCATTCAGCAGCGCATGCACGAGTGGGCATCGCTGACACCCGAACAACGCTCCCAGGCGCGTGAGCGCTACAAGCAACTCAAACAGCTTTCTCCGGAAAAGCACCACGAATTGCACCAGCGCTGGCATGAATACCAGGACCTACCGGAAGAACAGCGGCGAAAGCTGCGCGAAGGTCCAGCCAAACCCGCCAAGTAGCCGGTGCAAAGCCCGTCTCATGGGCTCCCCGGCGCCGCGCCGGATCGGGCCCCACACAAATTGCGCATGCACGCTGAACCGCAACTGGCTTCGCTGCGCGTGCGGCTCCTTAGCCTGGTTTACGAAGGGATGCTGCTGTTCGCTGTGTTATTTGTATCTTCCTATTTGTTCCTCAGTATTGCCCGCGACGCACAGTCGGGATTATCGCGCGCCGCCTTCCAGATTTATCTGCTGTCGGTTTGCGGCGCTTATTTCGTTTTCTGCTGGGCGCGCACCGGCCAGACTCTGCCAATGAAAACCTGGCGAATCCGCGTCGTCACCGCGGAAGGCGGCCGCCTGAGCCCTGCCAGGGCATTCAAGCGCTACCTTCTGGCAATACCCGGGATGCTGTCGGGCCTCAGCTTATTGTGGGCGCCGTTCGACCGGGATCGTCAGTTCCTGCATGACCGGCTGGCCGGTACTCGCATTG
>JANMYN010000186.1:0-4136 GCA_031382195.1 Betaproteobacteria bacterium | reverse complement strand
GGCGGTCGACTGCGAAATGATGTTCGCGCCAAGCCTCTGCATGAAGCCGAGACCTTTGCCGCCGATGCAGCAGACGTCGATTTCTTCCCCCTCGGTTTGCCATTGCTTGTACTGGTTGAGCGCCATGCGCAGCACATTGGTGTTCAACGCCCCGCACAGGCCCTTGTCGGTGGTGACTACAATGATTCCCACCCGCTTGACCGTATCGCGCTCGATCAGGAAGGGATGGCGGTACTCGGGGTTGGCGTGCGAAATGTGCGCCGCGACATTACGGATCTTCTCGGCGTACGGGCGCGCCGCGCGCATGCGCTCCTGCGCCCTGCGCATTTTCGACGCGGCGACCATCTCCATCGCCTTGGTGATCTTGCGAGTGTTCTGCACACTCTTGATCTTGGTGCGTATTTCTTTTGTGCCCGCCATCGATTCTCAGTCCAGATTACAGGGTCGTCGGTGCAGAGCAACCAGCTTCTCGCGGTCGGTCAATAGCTGCCGTTTTTCTTCCAGTCCTTGATCGCTTCATTCAGCGCCTTCTCGTCATCCCCGGACAATTCCTTATCCATGTGGCCGGCGAGCGCTGCATATTTGGTTTTGACATAGTCGCGCATCGATTTCTCGGCAGCGAGAGCCTTCTTCACGTCGATATCGTCGTAATAACCAGTGTTCACCGCGAACAACGTCAGCGCCATTTCCCAGACCTGTAGCGGCTGGTATTGCTGCTGCTTCATCAGCTCGGTAACCATGCGACCGCGCTCGAGCTGCTTGCGGGTGGATTCATCGAGGTCGGACGCAAACTGGGCGAAGGCTGCGAGTTCGCGATACTGGGCCAGCGCCAGGCGCACACCGCCGCCGGTATCCTTGCGCTTCATGATCTTGGTCTGCGCAGCACCACCGACTCGCGATACCGACACACCAGCGTTGATTGCGGGGCGAATGCCTGCATTGAACAAATCGGTTTCGAGAAAGATCTGGCCGTCGGTAATCGAGATCACGTTGGTCGGCACAAAGGCGGACACGTCGCCGGCCTGCGTCTCGATAATCGGCAGTGCGGTCAGGGAACCGGTCTTGCCCTTGACCGCGCCTTTGGTAAAGCGCTCGACCCAGGCTTCGCTTACGCGTGCGGCGCGCTCCAGCAAGCGCGAGTGCAGATAGAACACGTCGCCCGGATACGCTTCGCGGCCCGGGGGACGACGCAACAGCAACGATACCTGGCGATAGGCCCAGGCCTGTTTGGTCAAGTCGTCATAAATAATCAGCGCGTCCTGGCCGCGGTCGCGGAAGTATTCGCCCATGGTGCAGCCGGAGTAAGGCGCGATGTATTGCAATGCTGCAGATTCGGAAGCCGTCGCGGCGACGACGATGGTATAGGCCATCGCACCGTGTTCTTCGAGCTTGCGCACCACGTTGGCGACGGTCGATGCCTTCTGGCCGATAGCTACGTACACGCAGAATATGTCTTTACCCTTCTGATTGATGATGGTATCCACCGCCACCGCGGTCTTGCCGGTCTGGCGGTCGCCGATGATCAGTTCGCGCTGCCCGCGGCCGATCGGTACCATTGAATCGATTGCCTTGAGTCCCGTCTGAACCGGCTGGGAAACCGATTTGCGCCAGATCACGCCCGGCGCAACCTTTTCGATGACATCGGTTTCCTTGGTGGTGATCGGACCCTTGCCGTCAATCGGCTGGCCGAGCGCATTCACCACGCGGCCGAGTAGTTCGGGCCCGACCGGCACTTCCAGAATGCGGCCGGTGCTCTTGACCGGATCGCCCTCGGAAATGTGCTCGTACTCACCCAGCACAACCGAGCCGACCGAGTCACGCTCGAGGTTCAGTGCGAGACCGAATGTGTTGCCCGGGAACTCCAGCATCTCTCCCTGCATCACGTCGGCCAGACCGTGAATGCGGCAGATACCATCGGTTACGGAAACGACGGTGCCCTGTGTACGCATCTCGGAGGACAATGCGAGATTCTGGATCTTGCTCTTGATCAGCTCGCTGATTTCGGACGGATTCAACTGCATGGGTCAAAACTCCTATTTCGAAAGGGTCGCGGCCATGGTCTGCAACCTGCCACGCACTGAAGCATCCCAGACTTTGTCACCCACCTCAACCTTGATTCCCCCGATCAGGTCGGGGTCCACGGTCACAGTGGCGTTGATCTTGCGCTTGAATCGCGAGGTCAGCAGGTTCACGACGTGGTTGCGCTGCGCGTCTTCCATCGGAAAGGCCGAGCTGATCTTCGCATCCACCTTGCCTTCATCTTCCAGCCTGAGTTGCTCGAACAACTTGCGAATTTCCACAAGCACTGACAACCTGCGGTTGTGAACCAGTAGCTGAATCAGGTTGCGCGCCACGCCGTCGATGCGCTCGCCGCATATCACGAGCAACAATCTTTCAATATCGGCCGATGTGATCTTGGGACTGGCCATGGCCGCCTGTATCTGCGGATCCTGATAGACCGTGGCGATCAAATTCAGAGCATCAGACCAGGCCGGCAAGGCATTGCCCTGCTTGGCAAGGCGGAATACCGCTTCGGCGTAAGGCCGGGCAATAGTGGCGAGTTCGGCCATCGTCTTATCTGAGTTCGGCTTCCAAGCCGGACAGTAGTTGCGCGTGTGCCTTCGCATCGACCTCGCGCTTGAGGATCTTCTCCGCGCCCGCAACGGCGAGTACCGCCACCTGCGTACGCAGCGCCTCCTTGACACGAAATACTTCCTGCTCGATCTCGGCCTTGGCGCCGGTAACAATACGCTCCGCTTCGGCTTTGGCAGCGCTCTTGGCTTCTTCGACACCGCCGCGCCGCGTTTCTCCGCCTGCGAAATGATTTCGCCCGCCTGCGCGCGGGCGCGCTGCAATTCCTCGGCTGCGCGTTTGCCAGCCAACTCGAGATCCTGCTTGCCGCGTTCCGCTGCAGCCAGACCTTCAGCGATCTGCTTTTGTCTGTGCTCGATGGCCCGCATGAGCGGTGGCCAAATTAACTTTATCGTGAACCAGATTAAGATCGCTAAAGCGACCGCCTGGGAGAGCATGGTTATACCGATGTTCACGGCTGTCTCCTAAACTGAAGTTTGCCGAAATCCGGGCTCAGCGAATGACTGCAAGCAGCGGATTGCCGAACGCGAACAGCATCGCGAGACCGACGCCGATGATGAACGACGCGTCGATCAGGCCGAGCAGCAGGAAAACCTTGGCCTGCAATGCCGGAATCATCTCCGGCTGGCGGGCGGCGCCTTCCAGAAAGCGGCTGCACATGATGCCGACGCCGATGCACGCGCCTGCGGCACCCAGACCGATCATCAGACCAATGCCAACGCCGGTGTAGGCCTGGATCAGCGCCAGAAATTGCAGTTTTTCCATTTGGCTATTCCTTCCTTCTCTTCAATAAAAGTGGATAACGAAATCAGTGGCTTTCATGCGCCATCGACAGGTACACGACGGTCAGCATCATGAAAATGAATGCCTGCAGCACAACGATTAAAATGTGGAAGATCGCCCATCCGGCGCCGAGGATCGCGCCGAATACAGCACCAACCAGCCCGGTGGCCGCCCATAATCCGAGCAGCAGGAAAATAATTTCCCCCGCGTACATGTTGCCGTAGAGCCGCAGCGAATGGGACAGCGGCTTGGAAATGTATTCCACCAGGTTGAACAGGAAGTTCGCCGGCCAGAGCAACACATGATTACCGAAGGGCGTGCCAAATAGCTCGTGGATCCATCCGCCGAATCCCTTGACCGCGATGCTGAAATAGATCATCAGCAGCCAGACGGACAAGGCAAGGGCGAAAGTTGTATTGATGTCGGCCGTAGGCACGCCGCGCCAGTTGTGAAGGTGCAGCACGTCTCCATAAAACCACGCCATGATATCCACTGGAAGGAAGTCCATGGCGTTCATGAGCAGCACCCACACGAACACGGTTAGCGCCGCAGGCGCGATGAACTTGTGGCGGTCGCCGTGAAATATTCCCTTGACCTGTTCGTCAACGAACTCCACGGCAAGCTCGACAAAGGCTTGACGCTTGTTCGGAACGCCGGAGGTCGCACCGCGCACCACCCACCGGAGAAAGCCCAGGCTCAGAATGCCGAGCAGAACTGACATAACCAGGGTGTCGACGTGTAGAACCCAAAAATCGCCCTGG
>JANMYN010000179.1:0-3703 GCA_031382195.1 Betaproteobacteria bacterium | reverse complement strand
GTGCTGCAGGGTCTGAAGGCAAAAAGTCCGATGATGGATGCACTGGCCGCGCAAACCCTGATCGCGGGCGGGGAGATCGAGAAGGGGCTTGCCTCGTACCGGGAGGCTCTAAGAGTCAATCCAAATCGCCGGGCGCTGATCTACGGCTACGCCGATGCGCTGATTTCTGCGAACAAAGCTGCCGACGCAGTGCATTTCCTTACTGGCAGGCTGGACGGGCGCAGTGGGGATCCGCAACTTTATGAATATCAGGCGCGAGCGTATACAGTGATGGGCGAGCGGTTGTTGCAGCATCGTGCTGTCGCGGAAGTCTATGCACTGCGCGGCAATTTCCCAGCCGCGATCGAACAACTGCAGATCGCGCAAAAAGCCGGAGATGGCGATTTCTACCAAAAATCCAGCGTCGAAGCGCGCCTCAAGGAATTGATGGCACTCGATGCTGAAAACCGCCGTAAACCCTGACGCGGCACCGGCAGGTCGTGCGTCGATGGCCCGGTCGCATTGGCCAGCTTTCGGCCGGATGCTAGTCATCGAAGTTACCTAAAAACCTCGCCTTGCTGCCGCGAATTTCCTATCATACCGAGGCTCTCCGGCTGGCGCTCTGAGCCCGGGGCTACGCTCATGGACAAGATCGGCAAATACCAGATCATCAAGGAGCTCGGCAGGGGCGCGACCAGTGCCGTCTATCTGGCGAACGATTCCTTTGCGGGACGCCAGGTTGCCATCAAGCTGGTGCGGGCCGACGCGCTCGGTGACAAGGAGCACGGTCGGCGCTTTCACAAGCTGTTTCTGGCCGAGGCTTCTCTGGCAGGCAAGCTATCCCACCCGCATCTGGTCGCGATCTACGATGCCGTCTCCGATGAGGACGGCAGTTATCTAGTGATGGAATACGTGCCCGGGGGAACGCTCGAGCCGCACACCCTGCCCGCCCAGCTCCTGACCATCAGCAGCATTGTCGAAATCATCTTCAAATGCTGCAAGGCCCTCGACTATGCGCACCGGCACGGCATCATCCATCGGGATATCAAGCCGGCCAACATCCTTCTGGCGGGCGAAGCGGACATCAAGATTTCCGACTTCGGCGCTGCGCTTTCGGTAACTGCTGAAACCACGCAGGTGTCGGGAATCGGTTCTCCTGCTTACATGTCGCCGGAACAGCTGCAGGAAATGACGCTGAATCATCAGACCGACATCTTTTCCCTAGGCGTGGTGATGTACCAGTTACTGACCGGGGCGCTGCCGTTCAAGGCAACCAACAACTACAGCATGGTGTATCAGATTATCAATGTGGACCCGCCGCCGGCGAGCCTTCTGCGACCAGATACGCCTGCCGCCGTCGACGCGATCGTGAAACGCGCGCTGGATAAAGACATGGCAAAGCGCTTTCAGACGTGGGAGGACTTCGCGCAGGCGCTGGCGGACACTTTCAACAACCTGCAGAAACCTGAGGAAATTGTCCCGGAGACCGAAAAATTCAACATCCTTCGCAGGCTTGAATTTTTTATGACCTTCCAGGATGTCGAATTGTGGCAGGTCCTGCGCATATCCAACTGGGTGCGCTATTCGGCCGGAAAAGCGGTCATTACAGAAGGCGAAGTCGGTACCGCCTTTTGCGTGCTCGCAGCCGGCGAGGTAAAAATCACCAAGCAAGGCAAGCTGCTCAATATCTTGCGCACAGGAGAATGTTTCGGGGAAATGGCCTATCTCGGCAAACGCGCGTTCCAGCGAACGGCGAGCGTCACAGCCGTAAACGATATAACGGTGATCGAAATCAGCACCGAAGCCCTGGCGCAGGCTACCGAGGGTTGCAAGCACGCCTTCAGTGCCGCGTTTCTGCAATTACTGACCGGACGACTGGACGCCGCGAATACCCGGCTATCGCAATTGCTGTCCGATCGCAACATCAGCCTCTTCTGAACGGGCGCGCCAGGCGTTATCATGCGATTCATTGTCAGGCCATCCCGATGGGCACTTACTTCGATCTTGATACCGACGGTCTGCAGGAATTGCGCCGCGGGCCGCTCGTGCTGATCTATGTGCGCACCGATCGGGAAGTCGAGCGCGGGCTGATTCCGGGCGCGCTGCACATCCCATTGCATATGCTTCCTGCGAGCCTGCAAGGGATTGAGTCCGAATGTCCCGTCGTTTTTTACTGCCAGTCCGGAATGCGTTCCGCACAGGCAAGCAACTTTCTCGCAGATAGCGAAAGGGGGCACGTTTACAACCTTGCGGGCGGATTCAGCGGCTGGGCGGCACGGGGGTATCCAGTCAGCCAGAAATGACCGCGGACGCCCGGTTTACTTCTACCAATATCCGAAATTAATGAACGTAGAAACCGAAATCAGATTTGATCGCGAGCTGGATACGCGCGGACTGAATTGTCCGCTCCCGATCCTGCGGACAAAAAAATCGTTGAATGACATGACGTCCGGCCAGGTGCTGAAAATCGTGGCGACGGATCCCGGATCGGTGCGCGATTTCCAGGCTTTCTCCAAGCAAACCGGCAACCAGCTCCTGCTTGCGAATGAAAACAGCGGGGAGTACGTGTTCCTGTTGCGAAAGAAATAGTGCTGATGCCCAATATCGACAGCCTGATCATCAATTTCGATCGCGCGTTGCGCACTTTATGCGCTCCCGCCAAATCGGTGCGTCCGCCGCCGGGCGACGAGTTGGAGGAGGCCATTCTTGACGAACAAGACAAGCGCACCGCCGCCGCGCTGATGCGCGTCAATCATGCCGGAGAAATCTGCGCACAAGCCCTCTATCATGGCCAGGCGATGACGGCCCGCAATCAAAAAGTGCGAGAGGCTCTCGAACATGCCGCGTCGCAGGAAACCGAGCACCTGTCCTGGACCGGTCAACGCATCGACGAACTCGGTGGCCGGGTCAGCCTGCTCAATCCGCTGCTCTATGCGGGATCGTTCACGATCGGCGCTATCTCGGGGTTGCTTGGCGACAAATGGAATCTCGGCTTTCTGGCGGAAACCGAAAAGCAGGTAGAGGGGCATCTCGACGGACACCTTGCGCGCTTGCCGGAAGATGACCGAAAGAGCCGCGCGATCGTCGCGCAAATGAAGGAAGACGAAGCTGAACACGCGCGCACGGCGCTGATGCACGGCGGGGCTGAACTTCCGGCAACGGCCAGGCAGGCGATGTGTGCGGCTTCCCGGCTGATGACCGGGTCTACTTATTGGATATGAGACTCATTGCTCCACGATCGCGAAATCGTGGGTGATCTCGGCGGTCTTGCCGAGCATGATGGAGGCCGAGCAGTACTTCTGCGCGGACAAATGGATCGCCCGCTCGACGTGTTCGCGCTTGATGTTGCGCCCATGAATCGTGAATTGGAAGTGGATGCGCGTGAATACTTTCGGGTCCGTGGGCGCGCGATCGGCATCGATTTCCAGCACGCAGTCGCTGATGTCCTGCCGGGCTTTCTTCAGTATCGACACGACGTCATAGGCCGTGCACCCGCCAGTGCCGGCTAATACTGTTTCCATCGGGCGCGGGCCGAGATTGCGGCCGCCGCCTTCGGGGGCGCCATCCATCACGATGCCGTGGCTGCTTTCGGTTTCAGCGACGAAGCACACGTTTTCGATCCATTTCACCCTTACTTTCATTGCTGTCCTCGTTGTCCGCGCGCCGCGAGGCGCACATGGTACCAGCCCAAGCCAATGGCTTCGTGGAAAACGGCGGCGCTCAC
>JANMYN010000168.1:0-2155 GCA_031382195.1 Betaproteobacteria bacterium | reverse complement strand
GGATCTCGGGCAGGCGGAGTCTGCTGTCCCGCGCCGCCGAAGCTCGATGCGCCCGGCCCGAAGGCGCAGTGCGTCATGCCGGGCACCATGAACAGCCGGCTGAACTGCTGCGTGACCGCAAGGCCGCCCATCGCGCTGACGACCTGCTCGTAGTAGATCGGCGCGTGACCCGGCTGCAGTACCTCGTCGTTCCAGCCCTGGTACATGATGATCTTCACACCCCGGTTCCTCGCCGCCGACATGTCCGCCGCCATCGCGTTGCCGATGCTGCCGACGGTCGCGTCCGCAAACGCCATGTCGCTGTCGAAGTTGAAAGTGAGATAGTCCCAGTTCGGATCGCCATAGACGAAATCGGCGAAGTACGAACGGCCCAGCCTGAATGGCAGGCTGGTGGGCGAGTTCGCCACGATGCCTTCCCAGAATGCTTCGCTCCCGGGCGAGTAGCCCGGGTAGATCTGCTCGCCCGTGCGCGGGTTACCGGGGCCCTGATACAGCTTACGAAGTGCCGAAAGCTGCGGTGCGGTCAGACACGAGTTCGATTCGGCGCCCTGACACAATAGCGCCGCCGGATCGAAGTTACATTTCCGGGGATCCTCGATCAGGCCGTCGGCGAGACCGTCCTTGGCGTCGCATGATACGACGACCGCATTCTGGATAGCGGGCAGTTTGGCGGCCGGGATCGAGGCGCCGGGTTCGCTGAGCGCCTGTGCGGACCAGATCCATCCCGCGGCCGAGTGTGACTGGAAGTTCCACGGAACGCCCGCTACGACACCATCGTAGTCCTCCGGGTAGCGCTGCACCTCCATGAGCGCCTGGCGCCCGCCGCCCGAGCATGAGTTCAGGTACGACTTCGTTGCCGGCTGACCGTAGTAGGCCGCAACCAGCCCCTTGGCAGCGACCGTGACGAGGTGCTTGGCGCGGTAAGCATAGTCGATGACTTTTTCCGGATGGCCGACTGCCCAGTTCGTATCAGTGCCCACGTGCCCGGTATCGGTCGAGGCGGTCGCGTAGCCGCGCCGGACGATCGCATCGAGTCCGCCATCCAGGCCACTATTCGTGTAATTAAGCTCACCCGCGTAGCCACCTTCGCCGGTAGACATGAACCGGCCGTTCCAGGTCCCGGTCGGCAACCAGACCTCGAAGCCGATGTTCGAGTCGGCGGTGGGTTTGCTGACACCCTGCACGCGGCAGAAGGTGGGCAGGTTGGTAATCGTCTGGTTGGCCGGGGTGACGAGCGTGCCGCCGGTCACCGGCGTTGCAGCGGTGACCGTCGTATTGCCTTCGAACGTTAGGCCGCGCCTGGCGAGATCGGCGCAGGCCACCGTGGAAGCCTCCGATCCGTTCGGGTTGCTGCCGTTGCCATCGCCACTACTGCACGCAGCCAGCGTCGCGCTGACCGCCAGGCCCCCTGCGAGAAGCAAGCCGTTGAATCCGCGCGTCCGCAGGCCATGGGTTGTTGCTCGAATCGACATAGGATTTGTCCGCCCTCGTGAGGGGCATGCCTGCCATAGGTAGCTTACGTACCAGGCGCAGACTTGGATGCAACAAATGCTTGCGGAAAGTTATTCTTTCGAGGAACAAGTAGTCGAACGAAAAAAATTGCCCGGTTGTTATTACTTGCGTTCATGCGCGCGGTTTGCGGGCCGCCCGGGATCCTTGATAAACGCTAAGCCTCGTCGCTGCTGAGCGGCGGGCAGGAGCAGAACAGGTTGCGGTCGCCCCAGACGTTGTCCACCCGGCCCACGGGTGACCAGTACTTGGCCTTGCGCAAACCCGCCAGCGGATAGGCGGCTTGTTCGCGCGAGTAGGCATGCGGCCAATCGCCCTTGAGCAAGGCTTGCGCCGTGTGCGGCGCGTTCTTCAGCGGATTGTCGGTCTGCGGCCATTGGCCGGTTTCGACCTTGGCGATTTCGGCACGAATGGCGATCATGGCGTCGCAAAAACGATCCAGTTCGTCGAGCGATTCGCTTTCGGTGGGCTCGACCATCAGCGTGCCGGCTACCGGGAAGCTCAATGTCGGCGCATGGAAGCCGTAGTCGATCAGGCGTTTGGCCACGTCCTCGGCGCTGATGCCCTCGGCTCCACCGGTACTGTCCTTCAGGGGCCGCAGGTCGAGAATGCATTCGTGCGCGACGCCGCCGCCCTTGATACCGGC
>JANMYN010000114.1:0-3549 GCA_031382195.1 Betaproteobacteria bacterium | reverse complement strand
TTTATCTCTTCGCCCTCGTTGCGGGAGCTTGGCTGCTCCAGCAACAGACTGTCCTGCCGGATTGGACCAGCGCCGTGGCGTTGGTTCCGCTGGCTGCCTTATGGATTGTTCTCGCGCGTTATCCTGGCGCGGCCAGCAGGGCGCTCTCGCATGCCGTGGCCATCGTCACATTTGCGGCTGCGGGGTTTTTCTGGGCGGCGGGCGTCGGTCACTGGCAACTCGCGGACGACCTTCCGGAAATCTGGGAAGGGCGCGACGTTGAGGTCTCGGGCGTAATTGCGCAAATGGTGCAGCCTAACGAGCGTGGCGTGCGCTTCCTGCTCGATGTCGAGCAGGCTTACACGTTGAATGCGCGAATCCCTTCGCGTATTTCCCTGATGTGGTACGCAAGTGAGAGTGAGTCTGCGCCAGAACTGCATGCCGGTCAGCGCTGGCGCATGACGGTGCGGTTGCATCGACCCCATGGTAATGCCAATCCTCATGGATTCGATTTCGAAGCGTGGATGCTGGAACGCGGCATACGCGCTGTAGGCTATTTCCGCAGCCAGCCTGCGCCGCAATTGATCAAGCCGCTGGTGTGGCGCCCAGCCTATCTGCTGCAACGTGCGCGCGAAGCGGCGCGGCAGCACCTGCTCGAGTCGCTGGGCGAGCGGCCTTATGCGGGGGTGATCGTGGCGCTTGCGATAGGCGACCAACAGGCCATCCCGCCGGATCAGTGGCAAGTGTTCACGCGCACCGGCGTCAATCACCTCATGAGCATCTCGGGACTCCATATCACGATGGTTGCGAGCATGGTGTTTCTGGTGGTCCTGCGACTGTGGCGCAGATCTGAATCCCTGGTTTTGAAACTCCCCGCAGTCCGGGCAGCCACTGTTTGCGGCCTGATGGCTGCGCTTGCATACGCCGCATTGTCAGGATTCGCGGTACCCGCGCAACGCACGGTCTACATGCTGGCTGTTGTCGCGGTCGCGTTATGGTCGGGCTGGAGCGCAAGGCCCACGGCCGTTCTCGCCACGGCTGCGGCGCTGGTCGTAGTGCTCGATCCCATGGCGGTGATTGCGCCAGGCTTCTGGCTCTCATTTGGTGCCGTGGCGGTCATCATGTTTGCGGGAGGATCGCGTATCGGCAAACAGGGCTTGCTGCGCGCCTGGGCGCAGACCCAATGGGCGGTCACGCTGGCCTTAGTGCCATTTCTGCTTGCCACATTTCAGCAGGTATCACTGGTGTCTCCGATTGCCAATGCGTTTGCGATTCCAGTGGTTAGCTTGATCGTTGTGCCGCTTGCTCTGGCCGCCTCGGTGCTTCCACTCGATTGGGTTGCCCACGCTGCGCACATGATCATGGCGTTCTGCATGCTTATGCTGCGGTCGCTCAGCGATCTGCCGGATGCAGTGTGGCAGCAGCATGCGCCTGCCGCATGGGCCGTGCCGATTGCTGTCGCCGGTGCCCTCTGGATGCTGCTGCCGAGAGGTTTCCCGGCCCGCTGGGTGGGGGCGACGTTGCTGTTGCCGCTGTTCTTGTGGTTGCCGGTGAAGCTTGCGTCTGGCGATTTGCGACTGACGGTGCTCGATGTCGGGCAAGGACTGGCGGTAGTGGCGCGTACGCGTGAGCATACGCTGCTCTATGATACCGGGCCGGCCTTCACAGAACAGATCGACGCTGGTGGCCGCATTGTCGTGCCTTACCTGCGCGCCGCGGGCGTAAGCAGGCTGGATGGTATGATTGTCAGCCATGACCATAGCGATCACTGCGGCGGCGCGTTGTCTGTTTGGCAGGCGCTGCCAGTCGCGTGGTTCGCTTCGTCGTTAGCGCAGGATCACGTTATCAGTAGGGCAGCGACTCACAGCCGTATTTGCGGCGCGGGAGAGCGCTGGCAGTTGGATGGCGTGGACTTCGAGTTCCTGTATCCGCAGCCCGCCGACTATAATGATTTGTCTGCGAAGGGCAACGATTACAGTTGCGTCTTGAGGATCGTTTCCGCCTACGGCAGTATCTTGCTGCCCGGCGATATCGAGAAGCGGTCGGAATCCCGGCTGTTGCAATCTTCCGGAAATCTGCGGACGGACATTTTAATTGCGCCCCATCATGGTAGTCGTACGTCCTCGACCCCCGGATTTGTGCATGCGGTGGCTCCCGGGCTCACTGTTTTCTCGGTCGGATATCGCAACCGGTTCGGACACCCGCATCCCGTGGTTAGCGCGCGTTACCGCCAGGCCGGTAGTCGCTTGCTGCGCACCGATTTTTCCGGCGCATTGATAATCGACTTGAACCGAGCCGGTATTGAGGTGCAGAGTTGGCGGGAAGTCGACAGGAAATACTGGGCCGGTCGTTGATACTGTCCTGATGCGACATGGTCAAACTCAGCGACATCAACCGGGATATCACTTCAGGCCAGTGGCTTGACACCCTGACCGCGCGCCTGCCGCAGGCCGAGCGCGACCTGGTGATGCGCGCGAATAGCTGGGCGCAGCGATATTATTCTGGGCTCAAACACCGTACCGGGCAGCCATGGATAGATCACGCTCGTGCAGCGGCAGGCATTCTCGGCGGCCTGCGCGTGGGCGGCGAGGCGATCGCAGCTACGCTGCTGTTAGGCGCACCAATTACGACGCGAGCCGATCGCGAAGAATTCCAGAGTGAATTCGGTCCCGCGGTGGTTTCGCTGGTAGATGGTGTGACGAGCATGGTTCAAATCCAGGCGTTGCGCACAAAGAATATTGCAACCGTCAAACCGCACGATCGTGCATCGCAGCTCGAAGCTCTGCGCAAGATGTTGTTGGCAATGGCGCAGGATGTGCGCGTTGTGCTGATCAAGCTCGCCGACCAGGTGCAATGGCTGCGGGAATTGGCGTTGCAGGCAGATGCCGATACTCGCAAAGACGCCGCGCAGGAAGCCCTGGAGCTGTTTTCGCCGCTGGCCAATCGGCTCGGCGTCTGGCAGCTGAAGTGGGAACTGGAAGATCTGGCTTTGCGCTTCATCGAGCCTGAGACCTACCGGAATCTGGCCCGGCAACTGGACGAGAAGCGCAAGGACCGCGAGACCTATATTGGCGAGGTCATGCGCATACTGTGCATTGAACTCAAGTCCGCGGGCATTGAGGCCGAGGTGAGCGGCAGGCCGAAGCACATCTACAGCATCTGGCGAAAGATGCAGAGCAAAGAGGTCGGGCTGGACGAGCTCTTCGATGTACGTGCAGTGCGCGTGAAGGTCGAGGACGTCAAGGATTGCTATGCGGCGCTCGGCATCGTGCACAACTTGTGGACGCCGATTCCGCGCGAATTCGACGATTACATTGCCCGACCGAAAGCCAATGACTATCGCTCTTTGCATACGGCAGTGGTCGGGCCGGACAGCAAGGTGCTGGAGGTCCAGGTGCGCACTCACGAAATGCATCAACACGCCGAACTGGGCGTGGCCGCGCACTGGCGATACAAGGAAAAGATCAAAGACGATGCGGACCTGGACGACAAAATAGCCTGGTTGCGTAGCGTACTGGAGTGGAAGGACGAGCTGGCCGATGCCAGCGATCTGGCGGACTACTTCAAGAC
>JANMYN010000095.1:0-7247 GCA_031382195.1 Betaproteobacteria bacterium | reverse complement strand
ACCTTTTCTGGAGTAACGATGACTGATTTCGACTGGGACTTCCCCTATTCATCGCGCCGCATGCCGGTGCTGGCTCGCAACGTCGTGGCCACCTCGCAACCGCTGGCGGCGCAAGCGGGCCTACGCATGCTGCTTCGCGGCGGCAATGCGGTCGATGCCGCGATTGCGACCGCCGCAACCCTGACTGTGGTGGAGCCCGTAATGAATGGAATCGGCTCCGACGCCTTTGCGCTGGTATGGGACGGGAAGGCACTGCAAGGACTGAATGCCTCTGGACGCGCACCGCGTGCATGGAACCCGGATCGCTTCGCCGGCCATGACCGCATGCCGACCGAAGGCTGGGACAGCGTTACCGTGCCCGGCGTGGTTTCGGCCTGGGCTGGGTTGTCGGTGAAATTTGGCAAACTGCCATTCGAGACGCTGTTCGAGCCGGCCATCGACTATGCGCGTAACGGCTTTCCCGTCTCGCCGGTGGTCGCGTCGCAATGGGAATCGCAGATCCCACGCCTGAAAGACCAACCCGGCTTCGCGCAGGCGTTCGTGCGCAATGGCCGCGCGCCGCGGGCCGGCGAACTGTTCCGGTATCCCGAACAGGCCGACACGCTGGCCGAAATCGCCCGCACCCGCGGAGAATCGTTTTATCGGGGCCCTCTCGCACAGCGCATTGTCGATTTCAGTTCCGCGTGCGGTGGTGCGCTCCATCTGGACGATCTGGCGGCACACCAGCCGGACTGGGTCGAACCGATCAGCCAGGCTTATCGCGGCTACCGCGTCCACGAAATTCCGCCCAACGGCCAGGGCATTGCGGCACTGATGGCGCTGGGCATCCTGGAACATTTCGATCTCGGCAGCACCACCGCAGATTCTGTCGAAAGCCTGCACCTGCAGGTCGAAGCCATGAAGCTCGCGTTCGCCGACGTCTATCGCTACGTCGCGGATGCAAATGCGATGGACGTTCGCACGTCGAAGCTGCTCGATCCCGGGTATCTGAAATCTCGCGCGCATACTATTCGTCGGAATCACGCCGGCCAGGCAGTTGCCGGCGCACCACCAACGGGCACGGTCTATCTCACCACCGCGGACGCGAGCGGCATGATGGTGTCGTACATCCAGTCGAATTACATGGGGTTCGGTTCCGGCGTCGTAGTGCCTGGCACCGGCATCAGCATGCAGAATCGCGGTTACGGATTCTCGCTTCAGCCCGGGCACCCGAATCTGGTCGGCGGTGGCAAGCGCCCGTTCCACACCATCATTCCCGCATTCCTGACGCGCGACGGCAAACCCGTCATGAGTTTCGGCGTGATGGGTGCCGATATGCAACCACAAGGCCATGTGCAGATGGTCGTACGCCTCATTGATTACGGGCAGAACCCGCAGACGGCAGCCGATGCGCCGCGCTGGAAGATCATGTTGGATGGCGAGCTGCTGCTCGAACATGCGGTCGCCGAGGACGTAGTGCACGGCCTGGCGCAGCTCGGTCATCGTGCTGCGCGCGCATCACCAGGCAGTACGGAATTCGGTGCCGCGCAACTCATTCACCGGCTTGGCAATGCTTATGTAGCCGCATCGGAACCGCGCCGGGACGGGCAAGCAGTCGGCTTCTGAAGCGCGAAACGTTCAACGCCCCGCTTTGACCGCCTGCTCGCGCACGGAAGTCAAACTGCTGCGCGTCGTAATGGCTTCGGGATCGATACGCAGTTCCAGTAAAGCCGGTTTTTTGGACGCCAGGGCGCGCTCGAAAGCCGGTTCGAAATCGGCCGTTTTGTGTACCACTTCGCCGTGCAATCCGTAGGCTTTCGCCAGCGCGGCGAAATCCGGGTTCTTAAGCGCGGTGGCATAGACCCGGGCTGGATACTCACGCTCCTGGTGCATGCGTATCGTGCCGTACATGCCATTGTTGACGACGATGAACAGCACCGGCAAATCGTATTGCGCGGCAGTCGCCAGTTCCTGACCGTTCATCGTGAAGCAGCCATCACCCGAAAAGCTCACCACGACCCGATCGGGATGCACGATCTTCGCCGCAATCCCCGCAGGCACGCCGTAACCCATTGCGCCATTAGTCGGGGCGAGTTGCGTGCGAAACCCGGTGTATTGGTAAAACCGCTGCACCCAGCCGGAGTAATTGCCGGCGCCATTGGTAATAATTGCGTTTTCGGGCAGACGTTTGCGCAGGAATGCCATGACGTCGCCAAGATCGAGCGCGCCCGGCATCGCGCCATGCTTCAAGTTCTTGAGATAGTCTTCCCGGCCGCGATGCGTCCACTCCCGCCAGCGAGTTGAGTCGACCGGGGCAAGGTTGGCCGCCATACTGGCGAATTCCTGCATGCCAGCATTGATCATCAGTTCGGTCTGGTAAACCCGGCCAAGTTCCTCAGGTGACGGATGAACGTGCACCATGCGCTGCGCTGGGCGCGGAATCGAAAACAGGGTGTAGCCGCCGCTGGTCATTTCTCCCATGCGCGCACCGATGGTGAGGATCAGATCGGCACTGCGCACGCGTTCCGCCAGCGCTGGACTGATGCCGATGCCGACATCTCCGCAGTAATTCGGATGCCGGTTGTCCAGCAGATCCTGCCTGCGGAAGCTACAGCCAGTGGGCAGATTATTCGCCTCGATGAATGCCCGGATGTCCTCGCAAGCACCGGCAGACCAGTCCCCGCCCCCCAGCAGGACAAATGGCTTTTCCGCTTGCGCCAGCATTTCGCGCATTCGGCCCATGTCCGCAATGCCCGGATGCGCTTTCATTCTTGCGTAAGGTCGTGCGTCGACGGCAACTGCCTGGCTGACCAGCATATCCTCCGGCAACGACAGAACGACCGGCCCGGGTCGGCCCGCGACTGCCGTATGAAATGCGTGGCTGATAAACTCCGGAATTCTGTCGGCGCGATCAATCTGCGCGACCCACTTGGCCATCTGTCCGAACATGCGCCGGTAATCGATTTCCTGGAAGGCTTCCCGTTCGACCACGTCGCTGCCAACCTGGCCAATGAACAGAATCATCGGCGTCGAATCTTGATAGGCGGTATGCACGCCTATGCTCGCATTGGTCGCCCCCGGCCCCCTCGTAACGAAGCACAGACCCGGGCGACCGGTGAGCTTGCCATAGGCTTCTGCCATGAAAGCCGCGCCACCTTCCTGCCTGCATACGATCAGGCGCATGCGTTCGCGCACTTCGTAAAACGCATTCAGCACATCGAGATAGCTCTCGCCTGGAACGCAGAATGCAGTATCCGCGCCGTGAATTCCGAGCTGGTCCACCAGAATGCGTCCGCCGCTTCTGAACGGCATGTTTTCGTTCATGCGTGCTCTCCTGTCCTCAGGCGGCCGATTATACCCATGCGGAGCCTTTGGTCAGCGGGGGCCGAATGATCGCTAGCGAGCCCTGTTTGGATATAATGGCCCGCGTTTCAATAAAAGCCGTTCCCGGTCTGTTACAAGACTGTAATTGGAATATAAAAAGGGAGGTCTCGCACATGGTCTGGTCCCAGATCTACGATCCCATGAACAACGCCGTGCTCAGCACGGCACTTGCGGCCGTTCCCGTCGCGGTACTTCTCGGCGGCCTCGCATTTTTCCGCTTGTCAGCGCACGTGGCGGCAATTCTCGGATTAGCCTCGGCACTGATCATTGCCATCTTTGTTTATGGCATGCCGGCCGGGATGGCGGGCTGGTCGGCCGTTTACGGCGCCGGCTTCGGATTGCTGCCGATCGGCTGGATCGTGCTGAACATTATCTTTCTATACCAGCTCACCAAGGATAAGGGCTACTTCAAAATCCTCCAGGACAGCATCGCCAGTATCACCGAAGACCGCCGCCTCCAATTGCTGCTCATCGCTTTCGCATTTGGCGCCTTCTTCGAGGGTGCGGCCGGCTTCGGTACACCGGTGGCAGTCACCGGCGCTATCCTGATCGGGTTGGGATTTTCGCCGCTCGCTGCATCGGGACTTTCCCTGATTGCGAATACGGCGCCCGTTGCTTATGGTGCGCTCGGCACGCCGATCATTGCACTTTCTGCGGTGACGGGTCTGGATTTGCTGCAACTATCAGCAATGGTCGGGCGCCAGCTTCCGTTTTTCTCGCTGCTGGTCCCGTTCTGGCTGATCTGGGCTTTCGCAGGGTGGCGTGGCATGAAGGAAATTTGGCCTGCGATTCTGGTCACTGGCGTCACCTTCGCCATTCCCCAATACCTGATTTCCAATTATCACGGCCCATGGTTGGTCGACGTCGGTGCTGCAATCATTTCCATGGCCTGCCTGACGCTGTTTCTGCGCGTATGGAAGCCGAAAACCATCTGGAGGACGACTGCGCTCAAAGGCAACCAGGAGGAAGGCACAGCCGCGCCCGGCGTCGCTTCGATCCAGGTCGAAAAGCATGATCGGGCCACGGTGGTTCGGGCCTGGGTGCCGTGGATCGTATTGTCTGTATTCGTATTCCTGTGGGGAGTGCCGCAGGTCAAGGCGCTGCTGAACGGCGGTGACGCGAAAGCGAAGATCGCATACGCATGGAATGGCGTGACGAAAATCGACATTCCGATATCGGGGCTGAACGACATGGTGGAAAAGGTGCCTCCCGTCGTTGCCAAAGCGCATACGGAGAAGGCGGTATACACGCTGAACTGGTTGTCCGCGACCGGCTCGGGAATTCTTCTGGCCGCTCTGTTCGCAGGGCTCTACATGCGCTATTCGTTCCTGGACCTGCTGCGCAAGTATTGGGAAACGATCGTGCTGGTCAGATATTCGTTGCTGACGATTGCTGCAATGCTTGCGCTCGGCTTTACCACTCGCTATTCCGGAACAGACGCGACCATGGGTCTGGCGTTCGCACATACGGGTGTCCTCTATCCGTTCTTCGGGGCGATGCTCGGCTGGTTAGGGGTGGCTTTGACGGGGTCTGACACGGCATCGAACGTGTTGTTCGGCGGACTGCAGAAAGTCACGTCGGAACAACTTGGCTTGAATCCGAATCTCATGGCGGCGGCTAACAGTTCGGGTGGCGTGATGGGCAAGATGATCGACGCTCAGTCCATCGTCGTGGCTTCCACCGCGACTCGCTGGTACGGGCATGAGGGCGATATTCTGCGCTATGTATTCTTCCACAGCGTCGTACTGGCAATGCTGGTGGGCGGCCTGGTGATGCTGCAGGCCTACGTCTACCCGTTTACGCTGCTGCAGATCATGCCGTTGACTCCGTAACGGCACCGGTCACGCGGCCAATAAAAAGCCCACCTTGCGGTGGGCTTTTTTTGCGGCGCTGAAATTCTTCAGCCTGCCGCTTTCTGTTCTTCCGCAACCGCTTTCATCGACAACCGCAGCCTGCCTTTTTCGTCGGCCTCGAGCACCTTTACGCGAACGGCCTGGCCTTCTTTGAGATGGTCAGCCACGCTATTAACGCGTTCGTTGGCAATTTGCGAAATGTGCAGCAAGCCGTCTTTGCCCGGGAGCACGCTGACGATCGCACCGAAATCAAGAAGCTTCAGCACCGTGCCGTCATAGATGCGACCGACTTCGACTTCCGCGGTAATTTCCTCGATCCGACGCCTGGCGGCCTCACCGCCTTCAGAGGATACGCAGGCAATGGTCACCGTGCCGTCGTCATTGATGTCGATCGTCGTGCCGGTTTCCTCGGTAATGGCGCGAATCACCGCCCCACCCTTGCCGATGACGTCGCGAATCTTTTCCGGTTTGATCTTGATGGTGATCATGCGCGGTGCGTAAGCGGACAATTCCGAGCGCGCAGCGGACAGCGTCTCACGCATGATGCCGAGGATGTGCATCCGGCCTTCCCGGGCCTGCAACAGCGCGACATTCATGATCTCCTTGGTGATACCCTGGATCTTGATATCCATCTGCAGAGCAGTCACACCCTTCTCGGTACCGGCCACCTTGAAATCCATGTCGCCAAGGTGATCCTCGTCGCCGAGGATGTCGGTAAGCACGGCGAAACGGTTGCCTTCCTTGATCAGGCCCATCGCAATGCCCGCGACATGCGCCTTGAGGGGGACGCCGGCATCCATCAGCGCGAGGCATCCACCGCAAACAGAAGCCATCGAACTCGATCCATTCGACTCCGTGATTTCGGAAACCAGGCGCATCGAGTACGCAAATTCCTCGGGCGCGGGCAGCACCGCGAGCAAGGCGCGCTTGGCGAGACGACCGTGTCCGATTTCGCGACGTTTCGGCGTGCCCACGCGGCCAGTTTCACCAGTCGAATACGGCGGGAAATTGTAATGCAACATGAATCGATCGGTGAATTCGCCCTGCAGCGCGTCGATGCGCTGCTCGTCCCGCGCGGTACCCAGCGTCGCGACGGCCAATGCCTGCGTTTCACCTCGAGTAAACAGCACGGAGCCGTGCGCACGCGGCAATACGCCGGCGCGGATCGTTATTGGACGCACGGTACGGGTGTCGCGACCGTCGATGCGTGGTTCGCCATTCAGGACTTGGGTGCGGACGATCTTGGCTTCGATATCGCTGAAAATTGTCTTCACCAGATTGACGTGATCGGACGTCGATCCCTCGGGCACGGCTTCCGCCATTACCTTGGTGCGTGCGGCATCTATTTTTTCAGTACGTGCCTGTTTCTGCCGCAGTCCGTAAGCCTGGCGCAATTCTTCTTCGGCCAACTCAGCAATGCGCGCGATGAGAGTAGTATCTTTCTGCAGCGGAGCCACATCCCACAGCGGCTTGCCGACTTCGTCGGCAAGCTCATTAATGAGATCAATCACCGATTGCATCTGCTGATGGCCGTAAACGACTGCCCCGAGCATGACATCCTCCGGAAGTTCCATCGCTTCCGATTCGACCATGAGGACTGCCTGGCTCGTGCCGGCGACCACCAGATTGAGCTGCGAGGACTTCAATTCGGTCGCAGTCGGATTGAGGACGTACTCGCCATTCAGGTAGCCCACACGCGCGGCTCCGATCGGACCGTCGAAGGGAATGCCGGAAATCGCAAGTGCCGCGGACGCGCCGATCATCGCGGGAATATCGGAATCCACTTCGCTGTTGGACGAGACAACCGTCGCGATGATCTGAATTTCGTTGTAGAAACCTTCAGGGAACAGCGGGCGGATCGGTCGGTCGATCAGGCGGCAGGTCAGGACTTCTTTTTCGGAGGGGCGGCCTTCACGTTTGAAAAAGCCGCCTGGGATCTTGCCTGCCGCATAGGTCCGTTCCTGATAGTCGACGGTGAGCGGGAAGAAATCCTGGCCGGGCTTGACCTCTTTCCTCCCGACTACCGTTACC
>JANMYN010000035.1:0-2510 GCA_031382195.1 Betaproteobacteria bacterium | reverse complement strand
GTTTTGACCGCGAGCTGGATCGCTTCGCGCTCCGTGTTCATCACGATGGGGATGGCCCCGCCGTCGAGGTTCATCGAGGTAATGATGTTGGCGTAGGTCGAGGGAATGTCGATTTCCTTGAACAGCCGCATGGTAATGACGTCCGCGCCGCCCAGCCCGGTGGCATTGCCGTGGGTTTCATGGGTCAGTCCGAGTACCGCGATCTTCTTGACCTTCGGTCCGAAATTCCATTTCACGGCGCGGCGGTTACGGCCGGTGATGTTCGGGTCGAATCCGGCGCCGCTGATGTTCTTGCCCATCTCGTCGATGATCAGCACGTCGATCTCGTCGAAATAGAGTTGCGGCATCAGGCGTTTCGCCATTTCCTGCAGAACCGGCTCACGGGTCGCAATCTGGCTCGCGGGCATGACTTCGATGAGCGCGGTCTGGTCGTGCGCGTTTTCGACGATGCCCACGCCGAGCAGGACGTTACGCTTCGCGATGTTGACGTCACGCACCTTGGGCAGCAGCATCGGGAAGGTGTCCATGCCGTGCTGGTGGTAAGTGGCGGCACCGGTGATTTTGCCGATGCCGATCGACAGCATCTTGGTAACGCCGCTCTCGGTAGCACCGCGAAACGCCGTATGTGGCTTGACGCGGTTGATGACGACAATGCCGTCGGCTTCGGCCGCAAAACGGTCCATGTGCACGGGCGTGCCGTCGTCGAGATTACCGACGATGACCGTGTCCATGGTTGCCTTGACCGGCACGCCCATGGACGCTTCGGTGATGCCGTAACCTTCCAGCACCTTCTTCTGGCCTTCCGCGGTTGCGGCGCCATGGCTGCCCATAGCCGGAAAAATGAACGGCTTGGCACCAAGCGCCTGCAACTCGCGAATCACGCACTTGGTTATGGTGCCAATGTTGGCGACGCCGCGGCTGCCGCAGCCAACCGCGATTACCTTTCCGGATTTCACCCGGGCGCGCACTTCGGGGCGCTGGAATTCCTTGACGATGCTCGCCGGAATGTCGCCCAGGTGTGTGCCATCGAATTTCTGCCGCACGTTGACCATACGCGGCAGCGCTATGTCGAGCCCGCCTGCGATGTTCACTTCGATTCTGTCTTCGATCATGAATCTCTCCTCAGGCCGGCTGATAGTAGGGCACGACGTACGGCCCTTCGGGGATCACCGCCAGCGCGTGATCCCCGCTGCGTTCGATACAGTTCTGCAACGTTTCTTCGACTGAGTCGATCAGGTTGACGCCGGTGAGCGCGCGATCCGACGCGCTCAGGCCGCCGGCATACAAATGCACGGCGCCGGCCTTCATGGACTTCAACTGCATCTGTGTTTGCCATTCGTCGATGTCGGCAAACTGCTTGCGGCTGATGTCGGTAAAAAAACCTTCGGCGCCCATCGCGATCAGGCGCCGCTGCGCGTCGGCGTATTCGTGTGATCCGAGCCCTTCGGAGCACTCCGACACGATCACCAGATTGCCGCCGGGCTCGAGGATATCGACCGGGCCGACCATGCCTTTCACCGTCTGGTAGTACGTTTTGTCCAGGGGGTAGCCGGCTGCGCTGGTGACGACGGTCTTGAAACGCCGGCCTATGGGCACGCGTGCGTAGCGCTGCGAGAATTCGACGGCCTGCATATGACTCGCGAGGATCTCGCCGTAATTGACGAAAGACAGCCGGCGGTGCTCGTCGATGACGGTGTTCACCGCCAGCACGGGCCCAAGCATGCGCACGATTTCGAGCTGCTCTTCATGCAGCGGATTGCCTTCGAGGATGCAGTTGTCGGCCTTGGGATGCGCCATGAAACGCGCGCTGTGGAACGTCGTGATGGTGTCCCGGTGCGCCACTCCCGGGGCGATGACCTTGCGCCCGCCGGAATAGCCGGCCATGAAATGCGGTTCGACCAGTCCGGTGGCTATTTTCAGATCGGCTTCGACGAAGCGGCGGTCGAGTTTTACCGGCGTTCCCCGCGGCGTGCGGCCGAGATCGACATGAGCCTCATCGTCGCGCGCGAAGTGATTCACCACGCGCACGGTCTTCAGCACCCACGGGTCACCGACCAGTTCTTCGAGTTCGGCGCCTTCATTCGGACGGTGCAGCCCCGTCGCCACCAGCACGGTGATGCTGTCCGCTTTCATGCCGCCGTCGAGCAATTGCCGGACAATTTCCGGCAAAAGCAGCCCGTTGGGAACCGGCCGGGTGATGTCGCAGATCAGGATGCAGGCGGATTTCCGTCCGCGCGCTTCCTGGACCAGCGGACCGCAACCAACGGGTTCGCCCAGCGCCTTGCGCACCGCGCCGGCCTGATCCGGCTCCAGGGGCATGGCAGGCTTGCGGATGACCGTCACGTCCCAGTCATCGGGAAGTTCAAGGGGATAGTGGTCGCGGCCGTAATTCAGATCGAGTTGCATCGTCGTTCGACTAGGGAAGCCTGAGGAAACTATAGCACTGGCCGGGCAGCCGTGCGGTGGGACGGGCTTCCGGAGGATCGTCCTGAAAGGTAGCATCACACTAC
>JANMYN010000878.1:0-2121 GCA_031382195.1 Betaproteobacteria bacterium | reverse complement strand
GACCTTCAAGGGCTGGTGCCGGATCTGCTTGCCTCTCTTGCAACAATGCAACGTGGCGCTGTCACGTATGTCGGTGTCTAATGTTAGTTCGAGCAGGCGCGCTGAAACGCGCCGCGCAACAAAAGTACTCAGCACTGCTTTTCAATTTCACCTTTCCTCTGCCTTTACCCGTCATGATCGTTACGATGGTGACGGGTCGAGGCCCATACTGGGCTGCATCACAACGCTTGCGGGAGAAGGCATGCTTCGGAAATCGGTCCTGGTCGTGCTGTTCGGAATATTCTGCAATTTCGCCGCGGTCGCCGCGGAGCCGGCGCGCGATGCATCGCGCGGCGAGCTCTTGTACTCGAAGCATTGCATCGCCTGCCACACCGCGCAGGTTCACTGGCGGGACAAGAAACTCGCCACCAACTGGAACAGCCTGAAATCGCAAGTCCGCCGCTGGCAGAACGCGACGGGGCAGAAGTGGGGCGAGCCGGACATTACTGAAGTGGCGCTTTATCTGAACACGCTCCACTACCACTATCCCGTCACCGACTGACGCCGGTTAGCGAAATGCCGGCAGTCTCGACGCTCAGACCCTGGTGGCTCGAGCCGCTGCCGGCCGGGACGGCGGAGCTTGCCGCCGTCACCGCGGGATTGTCGGGCGCAGAGGCGGGCGCGCGACTTGTCCGGTTCGGCCCCAACCTGTTTCGCGGCAAGCAGGACAAGTCGCTGCTGCTGCAATTTCTCGCCCGCTTCAAGAATCCGCTCGTCCTCATCCTGCTCGTCGCCAGCGCCGTTTCCGCGTTTACCGGCGAGGCGACCAATTTCCTGATCATCACCGGCATCATCCTGCTGAGCGTCACGCTCGATTTCGTGCAGGAAGTGCGGGCCAACGCGGCCGCAGACAAGCTGCGCCAGTCCGTGTCCGTGCGCGCGCGAGTCCTGCGCGACGGCAAGGAACAAGAGGTCTCGATTGTCGACGTGGTGCCCGGCGACGTCGTGCTGCTTTCCGCGGGCGACATGATTCCCGCGGACGCGCGAGTGGTCGAAGCGCATGATTTCTTCGTCAAGCAGGCGCTGCTGACCGGAGAAGCCTATCCGGTTGAAAAGCGGCCGGCCGAGTTGCCCGCATCCGCCACCGGCATCGACGAGGCGACCAACGCCGTGTTCATGGGCACGTCGGTCATCAGCGGCAGCGCACGGGTGTGGGTGGTCAAGACCGGCACCGGGACGGCCATAGGGGAAATTGCCGACAGCCTGTCCCGCCCGGCAGCGCCGACGTCGTTCGAAGTCGGCACCCGCCGCTTCGGCATGCTGATCATGCGCCTGACGGTGCTCATGGTGATGTTCGTGCTGCTCGTGAATGCCTTTTTCCACAAACCGTGGCTGGAGTCGTTCCTGTTCGCCGTCGCGCTCGCCGTCGGCCTGACGCCGGAGCTCCTGCCGATGGTGATTTCGGTCACGCTCTCCCGCGGCGCGCTGCGCATGGCGAAGCTGCAGATGATCGTCAAGCGGCTGGCCTCCATCCAGGACCTGGGTTCGATGGATGTCCTGTGCACCGATAAGACCGGCACGCTGACCGAAGCGAAGATCCGCCTGGAGCGCCATGTGGATGCGCAAGGCGAGGAGAGCGCGCGGGTGCTCGAACTGGCGTATCTCAACAGCTTCTTCGAGACCGGCCTGAAGAGCCCGCTCGACGACGCCATCCTCGCTCATGAACACCTCGACGTGAGCGCCTGGAAAAAAATCGACGAGGTGCCGTTCGACTTCGAGCGTCGTCGCGTGTCCGTGCTGGTGGATAACGGCAAGTCGCGCTGGCTGGTCGTCAAAGGCGCGGCGGACGAGATCGTCGAGCTGTGCACCCATTACGAATCGCAAGGCGCCGGGCCACAGCGGGCTTTGGACGAAGCGGCCCTGGTGACGGTGCACGGCCAGTCACATGCGCTCGAAGACGAAGGCTTCCGCGTGCTGGCGTACTGCTGGCGATGAGCCGGCGCTGAGGCCTACTGCATCTTTGCGCCGGACGCCTTGATCAACGTTGCGCGCTGCGGCGTCTGCCTCTGGATCAGCGCGGCCAGTTCGGCGGGAGAACTGCCGACGATTTCCATTCCGAGCTCGGCGAACTTCTGGCGCATG
>JANMYN010000863.1:0-3807 GCA_031382195.1 Betaproteobacteria bacterium | reverse complement strand
GGAGGATGCCGGCATCGATACCATCAGCGACGGAGAACAGTCGCGGCAGCACTTCGTGCACGGCTTCCTCGAATCGGTTGAGGGAATCGACTTCGAGCACAAGGTCAAGATGGGGATTCGCAACAACCGTTATGACGCGTTGGTGCCGACGGTGGTCGCGCCACTGCGCTTGCGCGGCAGGGTGCACGAATCGGAGGCGGGGATTGCCCGCGCGCACACGAAGCGCAAGCTCAAGATCACCATGCCGGGCCCGATGACTATCGTCGATACCATCGCCGACACCCACTACGGCGACAAGGTGAAAATGGCTATGGCATTCGCCGAGCTGCTGAATCAGGAAGCGCGCGCGCTGGAGGCGCAGGGCGTGGACCTGATTCAGTTCGACGAGCCCGCTTTCAATGTCTACATGGACGACGTGAAGCGCTGGGGAATAGAAGCACTGCATCGGGCAATCGAGGGCCTGCGCTGCAAGACGGCGGTTCACATCTGCTACGGTTACGGCATCAAGGCCAATATCGACTGGAAGAATTCGCTCGGAACCGAGTGGCGGCAATACGACGAGATATTTCCCGCCAGCAGCTTCAGCAGGCTGATCGGCACGCGCGAGTTGATGCATTCGACCGACACCTGATCCAGGCGGCTCTTCGCCAGCGCGGGAAATATCTCTTCGTATTGCCGCCACTCGGTGCCGAGCGAATTCTTCCAGTCGATATTGGCCTTGATGCCGTAACCGTAGCAGATATGAACCGCGGTCTTGCAGCGCAGGCCCTCAATCGCCCGGTGCAGAGCCTCGATCCCCCAGCGCTTCACGTCGTCCATGTAGACATTGAAAGCGGGCTCATCGAACTGAATCAGATCCACCCCCTGCGCCTCCAGCGCGCGCGCCTCCTGATTCAGCAACTCGGCGAATGCCATCGCCATCTTCACTTTGTCGCCGTAGTGGGTGTCGGCGATGGTATCGACGATGGTCATCGGGCCCGGCATGGTGATCTTGAGCTTGCGCTTCGTGTGCGCGCGGGCAATCCCCGCCTCCGATTCGTGCACCCTGCCGCGCAAGCGTAAAGGCGCGACCACCGTCGGCACCATCGCGTCATAACGGTTATTGCGAATCCCCATCTTGACCTTGTGCTCGAAGTCGATTCCCTCGACCGATTCGAGAAAGCCGTGCACGAAGTGCTGCCGCGATTGTTCTCCATCTCCGACGGTGTCAATGCCCGCATCTTCCTGCGATTTGATCCACAGCAGGGTGGCGTCGCGTTTGGCCTCGGCGAGCGCCTCGCCCGAAAGCTTCCATTGGGGCCACAGCTTGTGCGGCTCGGCGAGCCAGGACGGCTTGGGCAGGCTGCCTGCAATAGTCGCTTCAAACATGCGGATGTCCTGACTGTGAGTTGGCTGGCGGCCCATGATAATCCCGTATGAGATGCGGCGGGAACCGATAGGGTTTTGCACATCGGCGCCTGATCGGCGAGAATCCTTGCGCCGGTGCCGCAAAACCGGAATTCGCCGCGACGGGAGCCCGACATCATGAAAGTCCTTTTGACGATCTCGCGTGCGATTGACGCGATCAACGAGCGGGTCGGACGAACCGTTCTCTGGCTCGTGTTGGTGATGGCGCTGGTCAGCGCAACCAACGCGCTGGCTCGCTACCTGTTCAACCTGAGCTCGAACGCCTGGCTCGAGCTTCAGTGGTATCTGTTCGCGGCGGTATTCCTGCTATGCGCCGGCTATACGCTTCTGCACAACGAGCACATCCGCATCGATGTGGTGTCGTCGCGGCTCTCCCGTCGCAGCCAACTCTGGATCGATATTCTCGGCACCGTGTTGTTCCTGCTGCCGGTGTCGATTTTCATCATGGCCCTGTCGTGGCCGATTTTCGTCAACGCCTGGGTCAGCAACGAGATGTCGGGCAATGCCGGCGGCCTGATCCGATGGCCCGCGCGGTTGCTGGTTCCCGCGGGATTCCTGCTCCTCAGCCTGCAGGGCGTCTCGGAGCTGATCAAACGAGTCGCCGTCCTCAGGGGCATCATTCCCGATCTGGCGGATAAACCTCCAGCCCCGCTGATCGCGCCGACGAGCGGTAGCGAAGGAACGGAGGCCACGCGATGAGCGCATTCGTCGTCGCCAACATTGCGCCGCTGATGTTCGCGGCGCTCGTCGTGTTCTTGCTGCTCGGTTACCCGGTGTCGTTTGCGCTGGGTGCGGTCGGCTTGTCGTTCGGCCTGCTCGGTGTCCACCTCGGGCTGCTTCATCCCGCCCTGTTTCAGGCATTGCCGGAACGGATCTTCGGCATCATGTCCAACGATACGCTGCTGGCAGTGCCGTTTTTCACCTTCATGGGACTGGTGCTGGAGCGCAGCGGCATGGCCGAGGACCTGCTCAATACGGTCGGCCAATTGTTCGGCCCCGTGCGCGGCGGTCTTGCCTACGCGGTGGTGCTGGTCGGTGCCTTGCTGGCGGCGACCACCGGCATCGTGGCGGCGTCGGTCATCTCGATGGGGCTGATTTCGCTGCCGATCATGTTGCGCTACGGCTATGACCGGCGCCTTGCGACCGGCGTGATCGCGGCATCCGGCACCCTTGCGCAGATCATCCCGCCGTCGCTGGTACTCATCGTACTGGCCGACCAGCTCGGCCGCTCTGTAGGCGACATGTACCAAGGCGCGATTCTGCCAGGTCTGAGCCTGACCGGCCTGTATCTGCTGTACGTATTTGGCCGGTCCATACTCACTCCCGCGTCGGTGCCCGCGCTGCCGCCGGAAGCCCGCACGCTGCGTGGCGTCAAACTGCTAAGCCGGGTTCTGCTCGTCCTGATTCCGCCGCTGGCGCTGATCTTCCTGGTGCTGGGAACGATCTTCCTCGGCATTGCGACGCCCACCGAAGGCGGCGCAATGGGGGCCACCGGCGCATTGGTCCTTGCTCTGCTCAACAGGCGCCTGAGCTGGTCGCTGCTCCGGCAGGCAATGAACTCGACAGCGAAGCTGTCCTCCTTCGTCATCTTCATCCTGGTCGGCTCGACGGTGTTCAGCCTGACGTTCCGCGGCGTGAACGGTGATCTGTGGGTTGAACACTTGCTGACGAGTCTGCCTGGCGGCCAGATCGGTTTTCTGGTTGTGGTCAACGCGCTCGTATTTGTCCTCGCCTTCTTCCTCGACTTCTTCGAGTTGGCATTCATCATCGTGCCGCTGCTCGCACCGGTGGCGGACAAGCTCGGCATCGACCTGATCTGGTTCGGCGTCCTGCTCGGCGTGAACATGCAGACGTCCTTCATGCATCCGCCGTTCGGATTCGCGCTGTTCTACCTGCGCAGCGTGGCACCGGGCAAATCCTACATTGACAAGATCACCGGCACGACGATCGCCCCGGTCACCACTGGCCAGATCTACTGGGGCGCGGTGCCATTCGTCGTGATCCAGGTCATCATGGTGGGCATCGTCATCGCGTTTCCGCAGATCGTCACCGTCACGCTGAACAAGAGCTTGGTCGATCCGTCGAAGATCGAGATCAACATCCCGTCGTCGGAGCACGAGCGCGAGCAGATCGAGCGCGAAGGCGACATTCCTGATTTCAGGACCAAACCCCGAGACGCCGAAACCGCGAAGTAGCCTGACCTACTTGGCGGCTCCGAGCTTCGAGTAGAACACGTAATTGTCGTAAGTGGACTCGGCGACACGGAACCACAGGAACTGCTCGTCGCGGAATTTCTTCCATTCCGGATAGATCCGTTTCCAGTGCGCGCTCTTGGCCTTGAGCTCTTCGTAAAGTTCGTAGGACGCTTTTTCGCAGGCTTCCATCACGGGTTTTGGAAAA
>JANMYN010000793.1:0-2607 GCA_031382195.1 Betaproteobacteria bacterium | reverse complement strand
GCTGCTGAGGTTCGCGACGAAACTGGTGTCGCACCGGTACGCGCGCGTAAAGAGGCGCCATCGTCATATAGGGCAACTCGGGTTCGCGGAGCTTCACCGGCTGCGCATTCGCGTCAAGCGCCTGCGCTACGCAATCGAATTTTTTCTGCCTCTGTTCGCGGGGGATAAGGCAAAGGGCGCCTTGCAAACACTGGTCGACCTGCAGGCGTTGCTCGGGCGGCTCAACGACGATGCCACCGCGTGGAAGCTGCTCGACGACCTGGCCTCCGAAGACGCGTCAATGGACTACCAACAGGCGGTCGGCTTCGTGCGCGGCTGGTGTGCGCACGATGCGCAGCAGTGCTGCAACCGGTTGCACGCCGCCTGGAAGCAATTCGATGAATCGCAGCCATGGCGGAAGTCCTTTTGATGGGTGCTTGCTTGCCGGGAGAATGAAATGGATTTGATCCTGTGGCGTCATGCCGAAGCGGAGGATGGCACGCCTGATCTGGCGCGCAGACTTACCGCCAAGGGCACAAGGCAGGCTCAGGAAGTCGCAAACTGGCTGCGCCCGCGGCTGCCGAAAAAGACGCGCATCATCGTCAGTCCGGCGGAGCGCACTGTGCAAACCGCGAAGGCATTGACGCAGGATTTCGAAACCGTGCACGAGCTCGTTCCCGGCACGTCGCCGGTCGCCGTACTTGCCGCCGCACACTGGCCGGAGCACAAGGGCGCGGTGCTGGTGGTCGGTCACCAGCCCACGCTGGGGTTGCTTGCAGCGATGCTGATTGCGGGTGAGCCGATGCCCTGGAGCATCAAGAAAGGCGGGCTTTGGTGGCTTTCTCACAGGGTGCGCGGCGAGCAGGCGCAAGTGGTACTGCGCGCAGTAGTCTCGCCCGATCTTATTTAGGGAAAGGCCATGCTCACCACCAAGACACGAATACCCTCGCGTTAGCGTGGAGTACCCGTGACTTCCTGGTAAGACTTACGGTTTGAGAGGAGCCAAAGTGTTCGGGTCGGCGGCGTGGACGGCGCCGAAAACACGGAACTAGCGATTTGCTCAGTTAAGTAATTCAAGCCGGGCTGAAGCGGCGTTAACAAGGATTCAGTCGCCTGCCAGCGTTTCCGAGGACTCGACTTCCGCGAGTTGCGGGACCGAGATCTCGACACCCAGCCCCTTCCAGTCCCTGATCTCCTCACGCAACGCGGCCGCCGTGAGGGGATTGGCGGCCAGCCATTTCGCGTCCACCTCGACGCAGAAACTTGATTTTTTCCTGGAGATGCGGATCGCCGGCAGGCGCAGCTCCGAACGGCTGCGATGCAGCAGGGCCGCCAGCCGCAACGCGACCAGCAAAGACCAGTCGTAGTCCGCCCTGACCAGCCCATGCAGCTTGCCTAGCGATCCACGATGCGCCAGCACCAGCATGGAAAGCTGTGCCTGCTCCATTTTGGAAAAACCCGGCATGTCGGCATTGGCAACGATATAAGAGGAATGCTTGTGATAGCCGGTGTGCGCCACGGTCAGGCCGATCTCCTGCAGGCGCGCCGCCCATGACAACATGTGCAGCGGGTACTCGCGCTCTTCCTTGCCGCCGTCGGCGAGCTGTTGGTAGAGCTTCAGTGCCAGTCGCTCGACCCGATGCGCCTGGCCGGCATCTACGTGGTAGCGCTTCATGAACTGGCGCACGGTCAGTTCACGCATATCGCGTTGGTGCGCGCGGCCGATCATGTCCCACAGGATGCCCTGACGCATGGCGCCGTTGGCGAGCGCCATGCGTTCGATGTCGAGTTCCGCAAAAATCGCGCTCATGATGGCGAAGCCGCCGGGTAGTACGGCGATGCGATCGTCTTTTAATCCGGGCAGGCCCAGCTTCGCCGAATCACCTGCTTTGAGCAGCGCCTGGCGCAGACGCTCCAGCCCCTCGCGAGTGATACCGGCGTTGCTCCAGCCGCTGGCCTCGATGATGTCGGCAATTGCGCGCGCCGTGCCGGAGGAGCCCACCGCCTGCTGCCAGTGCTTGCGCGAGAACTGCTTTTTGATGGTCTCCAGCTCGATGCGTGCCGCGGTTTCAGCGTGCTTCATGCTGGACTTGGCGAGCTTGCCATCGGCAAAGTACTTCCGGCTGTAGCTCACGCAACCCATGTACAGGCTTTCCAGCCGGTGCGGCTGGTTGCCGGCCCCGACGATGAACTCGGTGGACCCGCCGCCGATATCGACTACCAGTCGTGTTTCCGGGCTTGCCGGCAGGCTGTGCGCAACACCGAGATAGATCAGCCGCGCTTCCTCCCGCCCGGCTACAACTTCGATCGGGAATCCGAGCGCAGCCTCGAACTGCGGAACGAATTCGCGTGCATTCTTGGCTACCCTCAGTGTGTTGGTGCCGACTGCACGCACTGCGCCCGCAGGCAGTCCGCGCAGCCGCTCGCCGAAACGCTTCAGGCATTCGATAGCGCGGGACTGCGCCGCGCTGTCGACTTGCTTGTCAGCGGTCAGCCCGGCGGCAAGCCGCACCGGCTCGCGCAAGGAATCGAGGGTATAGACCTGATCATCATCGACGCGGCCGACCTGCAGCCGGAAGGAGTTGGAGCCAAGGTCGACGGCCGCAATGGTGGAGAAAGTTTCCATTG
>JANMYN010000791.1:0-4279 GCA_031382195.1 Betaproteobacteria bacterium | reverse complement strand
ATCAGCCGTTCCGCCACTACGCGCAATACCTCGTCGCCCGCGTCGTGGCCCAGACTGTCGTTGATGTTCTTGAAACGGTCGAGGTCGAAGAACAGGATCGACAGCATCTTGCCACTGCGTTCGGCGCGCTGCAGCGCCTTGTTCAGCACCTGCCGGAACTGGCTACGGTTCGGCAATTCGGTCAGTTCGTCGTGGTCGGCGAGGAAACGGGTGCGCTCTTCCTGCTCCTTGCGTTCGGTGACGTCCTGCAGCACCCCGTTCATCCGGCGCGCGGAACCGTCTTTGGCGCGCGTTACATGGCCACGCGCAAAGACGTGCGTGACCTTCTGGCCATCGCGTATGAGCCGGAACTCGTCGCTCCAGTGGTTCGAAGCGGATTTAATGGTGCCGAGAAGCTGCTCCTGCACGCGCGCGCGGTCGTCCGGATGGATGTGTTCGAACCAGGACGCCATGTTGGGGGCGGCGGCCTCGTCGGCGCGTCCGAACACCTCGGCATAATTTTCGCTGCGCCACAATTGGTCGTTGGTGAGGTCCCAATCGAACATGGCGTCATTGGTTGCCTTCGAAGCGAGGCCGAAGCGTTCGAGGTCGCGCCACATCACCTCACGCGTATGATTGTGGCGGGTGACGTCCCTGGCGATGACCACGCGTGCCTGCTGCCGCGCAAACTGCATGCGGAAAGAAACCAACTCGACATCGACCGCCGCGCCGTCCTTGCGTCTGTGGCGCCACGTACCCACCTCGCCCGAAGTCGGCCCCAGGCTCATCAGCGTCTCAGTGAGTCGCTCAGCATCCTGGGTCGATACGAGTTCCAGCAGTGTCATCTTCAGCAGTTCTTCGCGCGTATAGCCATACTCGCGCGCCGCGGCTTCGTTGACCTCGAGAAAACGCCATTTGCGCGTATCGCATATGAAAGTGGGGACCGGGCCGTTCCGAAACAGGATCTCGTATTGATCCTCCGCGAGCCTGGAGACTTCGTCATTGGCAGCCGCGGCACTTGCCGTGCTGCGCATCTCGACGGCGCGGGATTTGCGAAGCAGAACGCTGACGACCACCCCGGCGAACGTCGCACCAAGCAGGGCAGCGAGACCCGTGCTGGCCGGATTTTCAGTGAGGAGGGTCTGGAATAGTTCGGGAACGGCCCGGAACCATTCCGGTAAACCTTTTAGCATCGGTTCAAATTCCTGCAGCGATACCGCTGACTATAGACTCCCGACTTGAGCCCGGGCTGGCAGCGTAATTTAAGCTATAGATTACCATCCTGACGTACTAATTAGCTGCCATTGAATGGCGCATCTCCACGCAGACACCAACGTGCCGGTACGGACCGGATTGAACCTTTTGTCCAGATTCGCCAACTAAACGTAACCTCTTATCTATTTCCATATCGGTGTCACCTTGCTCGTAAAATTCGACAGCGAAGTAGGCAGTTTCATCATTAACGGCGACATCGCCGTGCAACTGCTCAAGGCGATGGGTCACAGCGGCACCGTGCCGAGCGCGATCTTGCCCAGGGACATCCCCGATGCGCTTGCCCGGCTTAAGGCCGCCGTAGACGCCAGTCCGGGGACCGGAACAGAATCGTCCGAAAGCGATGACTCGGACCGCAGCGAAGCCCACATTTCACTGCAGCGACGGGCTTTTCCGCTGATCGATCTGTTGACGCGCGCCGCTGCGAGCGGCACGGAAGTGATATGGAAGTAGAAATCCGTGATGGTCGTGACGAACGTGACGGCGTGACGGTCGCTATTTCAAAGGTTCTGACCTCGTCACAATCATGGCAAAGCCGGTCATGGGCGCATACCCTGGCGAATACCCGTGCGAAAGCTAGGAGTACTCATTTAGCCCGGTATCCTTGGAATCCCATGGGAACGCCCGCGCGGCATGCCGTCACGACTATCCCAATACTCTCCCCATGCCTTCTTTCCTGAACTGCCGTCCTGGCGCATCTGGGTAGCCACGGCGCTCGCCCCTGCCCTCACCCCCTGGCTGCCTGTACCAGGCATAGCACGCCACTAACGCCGAGCACCGCAAACGTAAGCGCGGCGCCCCAGGTGCGGCCGAAGCTGAATCGTTCGGTAAAGCTCAGCGCATAGCCGTGCAGGATTCGCGAGACCACCAGCGCAATGCCCAACGCATGCAGGACATAGATCGAGGTATGGCCGACTTCGAGGAAACCCATCATCAGCAGGATCAGCGGCACGTACTCGGCGAAATTGGCATGGCCGCGAATCCGCCGCAGCATCGTCGGATCGCCGCCGTCGCCAAGCGGGAAACCGCGCTGGCGGAACTGGATCACGCGCCAACTCAGGACCAGAAAACCCATCGCCAGCAATCCAGCATAGAGCGGAGTTACAACCATGGCATAGTTTCCGAAGGTCAGATATTGACTGCCATATTGTCGCCGAACTGGCCGGACTTGTGTTGAGGAACGCGTAGATTCAGGACTCAGGACTGCGGGCTCGGGACTGGGCGAAAACAGCGTGAAAAGCAAGACTCACATGGAGTTATCCGGTTTTGCGTCATTGGCTCCCCCTCAGTCCCGCGTCCCGGTTGCCGAGTTCCTTTCTATTTTCTCCCTGCTTCCCTTTCCGCCTCCTCCTCCAGTTTTTTGTAGTCCCGCGGCGGATCATAGAGGTTTTGTCGGCGGCTCTTTTCGAGACCCTTCACTATCGCCACGACAGCCTCGTTGTAGGGCGTCGCGATGCCCAATGCCCGGGCTTCGCGCACCAGCGCACCGTTCAGGGAATCGATCTCGGTGCGCCGGCCCTGCTCGATGTGCTGCATCATCGATGGCTTGTTGTAGCGGATGCGGCAGTGATCCTTGATCTTCTTGCGCGGGTCCTTCTCCGGAAGCTGCAACTTCTTGCGCTCCACCACCGCCATGATCTCGTCGATAACCCGGTCCTGCAACGCGCTGACTTCCGGCGTGCGATAGATCTCGCCGCTGCGCAGGCCGGTGATCGCGGTGAGCGCATTGACGCCGCAATTGAGCACGAACTTGCCCCAGATCCAGTTCATCGGATCGGGGATGATCTCGGTCGGGATTCCGGCTTTGTTGAACATGTCCGCCACCTGCTTCGTGCGCTGCGAGTCGCGGCCATCGAGTTCGCCGATGGACGTCATGCCGACGTTGGTATAGGCGGAGCGGCCGGCTGCCGGGTTGGCTGCGCTGTTCATGGAAACGCCGGCAACGACACGCTCCCTGCCGAGCTCCGCGATCAGCGCTTCCACGTTGCCGATGCCGTTTTGCAGCGTCAGCGCAAAGCCGTCCGGCTTGAGCACCTGTCTGGCCGACTTCGCGGCGTCGCGAGTCGAGTTCGAGTCGGTGAATATAATGGCAAGATCAGCCGGCGCAAGACCTGCGCAGTCGCACTGCGCTGGCAGCTTTATCACATGCGTGCCGCGCATACCTTCGATGGCAATGCCTTCGCCCTGGATTTTCCTGATGTGATCCTCGCGCGGGTCGATCAGCGTGACGTCGCAGCCTGCACGGGCGAGCAACCCGCCATAGACGCCGCCCATGGCACCTGCTCCGATCATGTAGATTCGCACAACCCCTCCGGTTTCTTGTGTGGGTAGCAGGTACGTATTATGTAGGAGTAGGAATAGAATTCAGTGCTGTGTGCTGCGTGCTGAGAAAAAACCACATTGAGAGGTGGAGGTTGAAGAGTGGCGACCCTGCGAGTTCTCAAGTTTCTATCTCAGCACACAGCACGCAGTACACAGCACTTTCCTCCCCGTTGCGAAGCTTATAACATTTCCTCCCATGCCCATCATCCCCGCCTTCCAGACCATCCGCACCAACGGCGTGAACCTGCGCTGTGTCGTCGAAGGAACCGGGCCGCTGGTTCTCATGATCCACGGCTGGCCGGAGTCATGGTATTCGTGGCGGCATCAGATCGGCCCGGTTCGGGACGCAGGCTATCGCGTCGTCGTTCCGGACGTGCGCGGCTATGGCGGCAGCGATGCACCCCACGCCATCGAAGCCTACGACATGGCATCCATGATCGGCGACGTGCTCGGCCTGGTCGATCATTTCGCGGAGCAGCGCGCGATCCTGTTCGGCCACGACTGGGGCGCACCCATTGTGTGGAGCACGGCGGCGCTGCATCCGGATCGGGTAAAGGCAGTGGCTGCGCTCAGCGTGCCGTACTCGCCGCGCGGCAAAACATCGTCGATTGCACTCTGGCGACAAATTTATGCGGGCCGCTTCTTCTACCAGCTCTACTTTCAGGAGACCGGCCTCGCCGAGGCCGAATTTGAAGCGGACATCCGG
>JANMYN010000763.1:0-3436 GCA_031382195.1 Betaproteobacteria bacterium | reverse complement strand
TGCCCACGGGCGGCAGCGTTCGAGTTGGCCGGCGAGCCGGAACAGTGTGGTTTCATCGCCGAAACGGCCAGCGAAGTGCGATCCGATCGGGATGCCTTCCGTGGTCCAGTAGAGCGGTACCGACATTGCAGGCTGTCCGGTGAAGTTGCATATGCCGGTGATGGGGGCAAACGCCCATGCGCGCCGCAGCGCCGCCAGCGGATCGTCGGCCGGCGCGTCGAAGCTGCCGAGGACCGGCGGCGGTTCGGCCAGCACCGGCGTAAGCCAGATGTCGCATTCGGTGAACAGGCAAGCGACCTGACGCGACATGACTTGCAACTCCGCAATGGCGAACTGGTAGTCGGACGCGCTTACGCGCCGTCCCATTTCATATAACGCCCAGGTCAGCGGTTCGACATCGTTGGCACCGACGCTCCTGCCCTCGCGGCGCGAGATGCCGTCGATCGTGACGGCGCAACCGGCAGTCCACAAGGTGGTAAACGACTGCGCCGCCAAGTTGTAGTCGAGAGGCGGATTCGTTTCGGTGACTTCGTGGCCGAGTTCCCGGCACAGCGTCGCGGCGTCGTGCAGTGCGAGGACGCAATCGCGATGAAGGGGAACGAGGGCCTTGTCGCTGAAGGCGATGCGCAACTTTCCCGGATCAGCGTCGACTTCCTGCAGGAAGGGCCGTCGCGGTGTCGGTGCGCAATAGGAATCGCCGGGGCCGGGCAGGCTGGTTGCGTCGAGCAGTGCCGCACTGTCTCGCACCGAGCGCGTCAGCGCATGTTCCACCACGAGCCTGCTGCCCACATCGCTCTGATCGGGTTCGACCGGGTTGCGCGCGCGCGTGGGTTTCAATCCGAACACGCCACAGCACGATGCCGGAATGCGTATCGAGCCGCCGCCGTCGCTGCCGTGCGCCATCGGTACCATGCCCGCGGCCACGGCGGCCGCTGACCCGCCGCTGGAGCCACCCGGTGTGCGTTGCGTATCCCAGGGATTGCGGGTCACGCCGAACAGTTGCGGCTCGGTGGTCGGCAGCAGTCCGAATTCGGCGCAATTGGTCTTGCCAAGCACGATCAATCCGGCGCGCCGCAGCCTGGTAACCAGTTCGCTGTCATGCCCGGCAATGTGACTGCGCAGCAACTGCGAGCCTGCCGTCATGCGCACCCCCGCATACGAGGCCAGGCTGTCCTTCAGCAGGAACGGCACGCCGCTGAACGGGCCCGCCGGCAGGCTGCCCCGCGCGAATCGCCGCGCTTCGTCGTACATTGGCGTCACTACAGCATTGAGCCCGGGATTCAAGCGCTCGATGCGCGCGATCGCGGCATCCACCAGCTCGATCGGCGCGACTTCCCTGCGCCGCACCAGGTCAGCTTGCGCAACAGCGTCAAGCAGGGCGAAATCGTCGCCGGGGATGGCCGGCCGCTCGATCGGCTCATTGGATCTAGCGTACCTCACTGCCGTTTCCAATCAGAGACAGCAGCAATGCGCCAAGGATGAACAGCAGCAGGATGGTGGAGATCCCCAGACGCGGGCTGCCGCTGAGAGCGCCACCAACGCCCACCAGTACCGGACCCAACACCGCGGCGAATTTACCGACCATGTTGTAGAAACCGAAGAACTCGCCGGCCTGTCCGGCCGGAATGATGCGGGCGTAGAACGACCGCGACAACGACTGCACGCCGCCTTGAACCATGCCGATCATCGCTGCCAGTGCATAGAATTCCCACACTTCGGTCATGAAAGAGCTCCAGACTGTCGCGCCGGCGTAGACGGCGATGCTCGCGAGGATGGCGGGCTTTGCGCCCAGCCGCTCGCCGGCATGGCCAAACGCAAGGGCTGCGGGAAAACCGACGAACTGCGTGATCAGAAGCGCAACGATCAGGCTATGCGGATCGAAGCCCAGCGCCATGCCGTAATCGACCGCCATGCGCGCGATCGTGTACACGCCGTCGATGTAGCACCAGTACGCAAGCAGGAACAGCCATACCGTGCGCCGCTGACGCAACTGCCGGACAGTGGCGGCGAGTTGGCGCAGGCCCGCCGCCACCGCCGCGCGGCCGCTCGCGCGATCCGGCCTGCGCGATTCGGAAACGAACAGCATCAGCGGAATGGTGAACACCGCCCACCACGCGGCAACCAGCACGAATGACAGGCGCACCGCCTGTGCGCTGTCGGCCAGGCCGAAGCGCTGCGGCCACAATGTCATCATCACGTTCACAGCGAACAGCAGTCCGCCGCCAAGGTAGCCCAGGCCGAAACCGAGCGACGACACGTAGTGCAGATGCTCGTTGTGGGCTACGTTGACGATCAGGGCATCGTAGAAGATATTGGCCGCGGCGAAGCCGATGGAGGCGGTAATGAACAGCGCGATCGCGAGCGGCCAGTCGCCGCGCGCCACCAGCGACAGTGCGGCGGTCATGACGACGGCGATGGCAGTGAACGCGACAAGGCAGGTTTTCTTTGCCGATCCGCGATCGGCGATCGCGCCGAGCACCGGCGCGAGCAATGCCACGACGATGCTGGCGGCGGAATTGGCGAGCCCAAGTTGCAAGGTGCTGGAGGCCGGGTCGCTGTCTGCGCTCCAGTACTGCTTGAGAAACAGTGGAAAGAAGGCGGAGATCACAGTCAGCGCAAACGCCGAGTTCGCCCAGTCGTAGAACGCCCAGGAGAGGACTGCCTTGCGATCCGGCCTCGCCAACTTTGTCGTCGCCGGCATAGGCGTCCTGTTACCCGGCTAGAATTTCTGCGTCAGCGAGAAGGCGACAAAATCGCGATCGGTGAAGCGGTCCGCGTTGTTGCCTCTGCCAAGCCAGGCGCGGTAGTAGACACGCGCGTTCAGCGATTTGTCGATGCCGGTGTCGACCGCCACGATGTAAGACTTCGTGCCCTCCAGCAGCGTACCCAAAGTGATAGGGGCATTGCCGTGCACGTCGTGGATCCAGGTCAGAGAAGGCGCCACACTGCGCATTCCTGCGACGTCGGCGAATTCGATTTTGGAGGACAAGCGGTATCCCCAGGCCGAGCGGGTGGCCAGGCCGTTCCTTGGGGCCCCGGAATCGTCGGGCCGGACAGTGGTGCTGGCGTCGAGGAAAGCGGATTTGAATTCGTGAATGAAGATCCCCCCGGCTTCCGCTGACGCAAACCACCGCGTCGCACCGAGAACGGAAGGTAAGCCCTGCACCGCAGAGATCGCCCATTGCGAAACGTCGAAGCGTTCGTATCCCCTCAACTCAGTGTCGAAGAAGCTGCCTGCATCGGCCGCGGAAATCCCGCCGCGTGCAGCAATCAGCGGATTGCGATTCAGGGCCGCGAGCGTGCCGGTGCATACGGGACTGGCCGGATTCGGAGAACACGCACCGATTACTGCAGCCGGCGCGAGGCCCGCCGTGATGAGGATCTCGTCATCGATCTGCAACGGCTGATCGAAGCGCATCGAATAGTTGAGGCTTAG
>JANMYN010000714.1:0-8352 GCA_031382195.1 Betaproteobacteria bacterium | reverse complement strand
GATGCGCTGCTCGTCCCGCGCGGTACCCAGCGTCGCGACGGCCAATGCCTGCGTTTCACCTCGAGTAAACAGCACAGAGCCGTGCGCACGCGGCAATACGCCGGCGCGAATCGTTATTGGACGCACGGTACGGGTGTCGCGACCGTCGATGCGTGGTTCGCCGTTCAGGACTTGGGTGCGGACGATCTTGGCTTCGATATCGCTGAAAATTGTCTTCACCAGATTGACGTGATCGGACGCCGATCCCTCCGGCACGGCTTCCGCCATTACCTTGGCGCGCGCTGCGTCTATTTTTTCGGTACGGGCCTGTTTCTGCCGCAATCCGTAAGCTTGGCGCAGTTCTTCTTCGGCCAGCTCAGCAATCCGCGCGATGAGAGCCGTATCTTTCTGCAGCGGCGCCACATCCCACAGCGGCTTGCCGACTTCGTCGGCAAGCTCATTGATGAGATCAATCACCGATTGCATCTGCTGAGGCCCGTAAACGACTGCCCCAAGCATGACATCCTCCGGCAGTTCCATTGCTTCCGATTCGACCATCAGGACTGCCTGGCTGGTACCGGCGACCACCAGGTTGAGCTGCGAGGATTTCAATTCGGTCGCAGTAGGATTGAGGACGTATTCGCCATTCAGATATCCCACACGTGCGGCGCCGATAGGACCGTCGAAAGGGATACCGGATATTGCAAGCGCCGCGGACGCGCCGATCATCGCAGCGATATCAGAATCCACTTCGCTGTTGGAAGAGACAACGGTCGCGATGATCTGAATTTCGTTGTAGAAACCTTCGGGGAACAGCGGGCGGATGGGGCGGTCGATCAGACGGCAGGTCAGGACTTCTTTTTCTGAAGGGCGGCCTTCGCGTTTGAAGAACCCGCCGGGAATTTTGCCTGCCGCGTAAGTGCGCTCCTGATAATCCACTGTGAGCGGGAAGAAATCCTGACCGGGTTTGACTTCTTTCCTGCCGACTACCGTTACCAGCACCACGGTATCGTCCATATTTACCATGACGGCGCCATGGGCCTGGCGTGCGACTTCGCCGGTTTCAAGGGTCAGTGTATGGCGCCCGTAGTTGATGGTTTTCCTGGTGACGTTCAAGAGGGTTCCCTTTGAATGCTGCAATGCCGGAGGGCAGACCGCCCCGACAGGCGAGGTTGAGTGTTTCGACGTGGCTGAGCAAGCTTCATTGCCTGCCCCATCGTTCTCCGGATTTGACGAAGCTCATCCGAAGAATGCGAAAAAATTGTATGGTTACTTGCGCAGGCCGAGGCGATCAAGCAGGGTGCGATACCTGTCGCGGTCCGAACGGCGCAGGTAATCAAGCAGCTTACGACGACGGCTGACCATCCTCAGCAATCCACGGCGGGAATGATGATCCTTCACATGGTCCTTGAAATGGCCCGTCAGATCGTTGATACGCGCTGTCAGTAATGCAACCTGCACTTCAGGCGAGCCGGTGTCGGCTTTCGCCCGTTGATGATCCTGCAGAATCTGAGCCTTTTGGCTCGTCGAAATCGACATTACCTAGTCTCCGAAAGAAAGGCCGGTATTTTACCCGTTGAATCCCGGTGTTTCCAAGTATTTTTAGGGGCTTAATCGCACACCCAAGGCTTGTTGTGCAGCCGGGACGGACTGAGATATCAGGCGCTTGGGGATCAGTGCGCCGTCGATGCGACTCTCTCCGACACCGAGAAACGCCCCAGTTGAATCGTACAATCTGACCAATCCAGCCGCTAAGTCCATCGCGGATACAGCCAAGCCGTTTATGAGGCGCCGACCCGCTTCCTGGGTGAGATGAACGGCGGGGAGCACGTCGACCAAGCGATCAACCGGCAGCAGCCGGGCGACCCTGGAGGCGTCGTCCATTTCACCCAACTGCTCCAGGCTCATCGCATCGCGCAGCGTCAGATCGCGAATGGCCGTCCGGCGCAGGGCCAGTAAATAGCCGCCGCAGCCTAATGCTTTACCGATATCTTCGGCCAGTACCCTGATGTAGGTTCCCTTGCTGCAATCTACCCGAATATTCAATACGTCGTATTTATTATCAATAATTTGCAAGCTGTTTATGACAATCTTTCGAGGTTGCCTTGCGATGGTTTCTCCCGCCCTGGCGTAGCTATAGAGGGGTCTGCCATCTTTCTTGATAGCGCTGTGCATAGGCGGGACCTGATCAATCGGTCCAATGAACGAGTCCAAAACCTGTTGCAGCCGCGCGCCCGTAAATTCAGGCTTGGCGTAATGTTCAAGTGTCCCTTCCGCGTCACCAGTAGAGCTCACAACGCCTAATTGAATCGATGCTTCGTAAGTCTTGTCAGCATCCAGCAGGGCATGGGAAAACTTGGTCGCCTCTCCCAAACAGATTGGCAACAGGCCCGTCGCAAGGGGGTCCAGGGTGCCGGTATGGCCGGCTTTGGACCCGGCGTACAGCCGTCGCACGCGTTGCAGGGCGACATTCGAGGAAACGCCGGCGGATTTGTCGAGCAGGAGAATCCCATCGGTCATGGCGATTGCTTCTCAAGCGCCGACATCGACCGCATCGGATCGTCAGGACTTTTCGCCATCGACATCTTCGGGTTGAGATGCGATGGCATCGGCGATCAGGCTCGACAATCGTATGCCACGCTCGACCGATTCGTCATAAATAAAGTGCAGCTCCGGGACAATCCGAAGTTGGAGGCCCTTGGCCAGTTGCGAACGCAAGAATCCCGACGCATGTTGCAGGCCTGCAGTGGCCGTGGCAACAGATTCAGGGCCACCGAGGATGGTAAAAAAGACCTTGGCATGATGATAATCGCTGCTGATTTCGACTTCTGTGAGCGTGATCATGCCGATCCGGGGATCCTTGACCTCCGTGCGTATCAACTCGGCAAGATCCTTTTGAATCTGGTCGCCTATTCGGCCAAGTCGGGACGGATTTTTCGCCATCTGCTGAGTCGATTAGAATGCCGGGCGGGAGCCGGTTCCAATCGGATTGTCTGCGTCTCGCCTCATGCGGATAGGGTCTTACAGACTGCGTGCGATTTCCACGACTTCGTAGACTTCCAGCTGATCACTGGCCTTGATATCGTCGAAGTTCTTTACGGACAAACCACATTCGAACCCTGCCTTTACTTCGCGAACATCGTCCTTGAAGCGCTTCAGCGAATCGAGCTCACCCGAATGAACCACAACATTGTCTCTGAGCACGCGGATTAGCGAACCGCGACGGACCAGGCCCTCGAGCACGTAGCAGCCTGCGACCGTTCCCACTTTGGAGATCTTGAACACCTGCCGGATCTCGACCAGGCCGATGATGCTTTCCTTCTTCTCCGGAGCAAGCATTCCGGATAGGGCGGATTTCACTTCGTCCACCGCTTCGTAGATTATGTTGTAGTAGCGAAGATCGATGCCGTGCGCGGCGACCAATTTTCTCGCAGTCGCGTCAGCACGGGTGTTGAACCCGATAATGACGGCGTTGGATGCCAGGGCAAGATTGACATCCGATTCTGTTATCGCACCGACACCTGCATGAACGATATTGACCTTGACCTCTGCTGTAGATAGCTTTTCAAGCGATTGCGACAAGGCTTCGTATGAGCCTTGCACATCCGCTTTAATGATCAACGAAAGCGCCTTTGCCTGACCAACGGTCATCTGGTCAAACACGCCCTCGAGTTTGGCGATTTGTTGTTTGGCGAGTTTGACCTCGCGAAATTTTCCTTGTCGGAACAGTGCAATTTCCCGTGCCTTACGCTCGTCGCCGAGGACGATAACTTCTTCGCCGGCCATCGGAACGTCGGACAGACCTTGCACTTCCACCGGAATGGATGGCCCGCCTGCCTGAATCGCATGACCAGCCTCGTCCAGCATTGCGCGAACGCGGCCAAATACTGCGCCGGCCAGAACGATATCACCACGCTTGAGCGTTCCCGATTGCACCAGAATGGTCGCTACCGGTCCGCGCCCCTTGTCCATCCTGGATTCAATCACTACTCCGCGAGCGGGAGCATCTTTCGGCGCCTTTAGCTCCATAACTTCCGCTTGCAGCAGAATGCGTTCGAGCAGTTCATCGATGCCCTGGCCCGTCTTCGCCGACACGTCTTGGAACATGGCATCGCCACCCCACGCTTCGGGTACAACTTCATGTGCAGCTAGTTCCTGGCGAATTTTTTCGGGATTAGCTTCTGGCTTGTCGATTTTGTTGACCGCTACCAGTATCGGCACTTTTGCAGCCTTTGCGTGATGGACCGCTTCCAGTGTCTGCGGCATCACACCGTCGTCAGCGGCGACTACCAGAACCACCAGGTCAGTAACCTTGGCTCCACGGGCACGCATTGCAGTAAACGCTTCGTGGCCAGGGGTATCCAGGAACGTTATCATCCCGCGCGGAGTGTTCACGTGATAGGCGCCAATATGCTGGGTGATGCCACCCGCTTCGCCGCTCGCGACACGCGTACGTCGAATGTAATCCAGCAAAGAAGTCTTGCCGTGATCGACATGCCCCATAACTGTTACGACGGGCGCCCGTGGTTCTGCAACAACGTCGTGCTTCTCTCCATCGTCTACCAGGAAAGACTCGGGATCATCGAGCTTCGCAGGTTTGGCGATATGACCCATCTCTTCGACCACGATCATTGCGGTTTCCTGGTCGATCACCTGATTGATGGTGACCATACTGCCCAACTTCATCAGCACCTTAATCACCTCGGCCGCTTTTACCGACATTTTCTGCGCGAGGGCGGCTACGGTAATGGTCTCAGGTACCAAGACCTCGCGAACAACTGGCTCCGGTGCAGTGAACGTCTGTTCGGAAACGACAGTTTCTGTTTTGTGCCGCCCGCCCCGACCCGAACGCGTATGCCAACTTTGCCCACCTCCACTAACATCGCCACGCGTCTTCAAACCTCGGCGTTTCGCCGATTCGTCCTTCCATGCATCCGGCTTCTTGGCTGGCTTGGGCTTGGCGGGCCTCTCATTCGGTTTGGTGGCAGGCTTGTGCAGAGTGCCTTCTGTCGCTATTTTCTTGGGCTCTTCTGCGGGCTTGGCCGCCTCCGCAACGACGGGCGCGACAGGTTCGGATTGCGCGGGCGTTGGTTCGGCCTCCTTGCCCGACTTGCGCTTGCGCTGTTGCTTCTGCACTACCTCTGCGGTTTGGCGGGCGATTAATTCCGCTTGCTTGCGCGCCTCCTCCTCCCTCAGTGCCGTTTGTTCTGCACCAACCGTAGGTGGTGCAGGCGTCATGGGTGTCGCCGGTGGCTGCGCTATTTCCGATTCCGCCGGAACTTTCTCGGCTATCTCGGGCGTGGCATCGCGTTTGACCAGTACACGTTTCTTTTTTACCTCGACCTGAATCGTGCGTGCCTTACCCGTGCTGTCCGACTTCTTGATCTCCGTGGTCTGTCGCCGGGTCAAGGTTATTTTGTTTTTCGTATCCTTCGCGCCGTGAACGCGGCGCAAATAATCCAGCAACTGAGTCTTGTCGTGTTCCGTGAGAACCGTGTCATCGGCAAGCGCCTTACCAATTCCAGCAGCTTGCAGCTGCTCGAGGAGCATCGTAGATGCCAATCCCAACTCTTTGGCAAATTGAGCAACGTTCATTTGCGCCATAAATTACCCCTGACTCGCTGCAAACCACGGTGCACGCGCAGTCATAATCAATTGTTTGGCGCGCTCCGCATCAATTCCGGTCAATTCGATGAGATCATCCACGGCAAGGTCCGCCAGGTCCTCTTGGGTAGTTACGCCTTTCGCTGCCAAAACCCGCGCCGTTTCATTATCCATACCGTCCAGCGTCAACAGATCGCTGGCTACATTCTCGACATGCTCCTCACTGGCAATGGCCTCGACGAGCAGTGCGTTTCGGGCCCGGCTGCGCAGTTCATTAACGGTTTCTTCGTCGAACGATTCGATCTCCAGCATCTCGTTCAGGGGCACATAAGCGATCTCTTCAAGCGTGGTGAATCCTTCCTGAATAAGGATGTTGGCAACTTCCTCATCCACATCCAGCCTTTCCATGAACACCTTGCGGACGACTGTGCCCTCCTCGTCATTCTTTTTCTGGGACTCCTGCTCCGTCATTATGTTGAGTTCCCACTGCGTCAACTCGCTTGCCAGGCGCACGTTTTGTCCGTTCCGGCCAATCGCCTGAGCCAGATTCTCCTCGTCCACCACGACATCCATGCTGTGCGATTCTTCATCAACCGTAATCTTGCTTACTTCGGCCGGGGCCAGCGCGTTGATCACGAACTGCGCGGGATCCGCCGACCATAAAATGATGTCTACTCGTTCGCCTGCGAGTTCTGCCGTAACGGCCTGAACTCGCGAACCACGCATGCCGACGCATGTGCCGATCGGGTCGATACGCGGGTCATTCGATTTCACCGCGATTTTAGCCCTCGAACCGGGATCGCGAGCGGCCGCCTTGATCTCCAGTAAGCCCTCTTCGATTTCAGGGACTTCCAGTTCGAAAAGCTTGATCAGAAATTCGGGAACAGTGCGCGATAAAATCAATTGCGGCCCGCGATTGTTACGATCCACCTTTAAAAGGAAGGTGCGAACACGATCGCCAATACGCAAATTTTCCTTGGGGATCATCTGATCCTTGGGCAGCGCTGCTTCGATACGTCCCGACTCGATGATCGCGTTTCCGCGCTCCATGCGTTTGATTGCACCGGTGACGATGAATTCTTCGCGCTGCAGAAAATCGTTCAGGATCTGTTCACGCTCGGCATCACGTATCTTTTGAAGGATGACCTGCTTCGCTGCCTGCGCTCCAATCCGTCCAAACTCGACGGTTTCCAGTGGCTCTTCGACGAAGTCACCCACTTGCTTGTCCAGCTTCTGTTCGGTGGCATCCGTCAGAGCAATCTGCTGCGCCGGAAGTTCGTGCTCGTCATCGACGACGATTTGCCAGCGCCGGAAAGATTTGTACTCGCCGGTTTCGCGGTCGATTTCCACACGTACATCCACGTCGTCCTTAAAGCGCTTTTTGGTAGCAGAGGCCAAGGCGAGTTCGAGCGCGGCGAAGACAATGTCCTTTTCGACATTTTTTTCGCGGGCAAGTGCATCGACCAGCATCAACAACTCGCGGCTCATTCTTTGACTCTCCAATCAAATAATCGGGATCAGTCGTGCTTTGTCGATGTCGAAAAATGCGATCGACACCGACGCACCGTCGACATCCAGTTCAATTCCGACTTCTCCGACATTCTGCAATTTTCCGACGAATCGCCGCCTTCCGTTCAATGGCAGGCGAACTTTTACCTGTACTTGCTCACCGACAAATCTCGCAAAATCGTGCGGGCGTTTCAATGGCCTGTCCAGACCTGGCGACGAAACCTCCAGTCTGTCGTAATCCACGCCTTCCACTACCAACAGCCTAGTCAGATGATTGCTGACAGTCGCACAGTCTTCGACATTCACCCCGCCGACTTTATCAATGAAAATACGCATCAGCCTGCCTCTATTGGCAAGCTCTAGGTCGACGAGCTCATAACCTAACGCGCCCACCGTCTTTTCTAATAGTTCCGCTATATCCACGAATCCGTTCTACAAACAAAAAATGGGCTCTCGGCCCAATCTTGTTATTCAAGCCCGCGATTTTAGCAAATTTACCGTTTTAATCCAAGACTCTGAGTTGTGAGCATCTTTATTGAATGAGGCCGCCTGATTTGAAGTCAATTTGGAATTTAATTTGAGCTCGGGTTTGGTAAATTTTCAGCGTTAAGATGCACGGCTGGGGGGAATAGGATCGCTGGAGAACCAAGGGTTTGAGCTTGAATTGCGGAAAAGCCTGCCTTAAATACCCGGAATTGCGAAAGGCGGCTTTTAGCGATTTGACGTCCAGCAGGCAATTAGATTTCGCCAAGGGTTGGGAGCATGGATTTGGCGCTCGCTTTTCTTTATTCAAGCGGTGAATGTAAAACTCATCGTTTCTTGGAGGGGTTTTGGGGCTGTCGGTGGCCGGGTTAATTCCGTCCATAAACAACAAAGCCCTCACGAGGAGGGCTTTATTGTTTATTGGGCGCCTGGCGGTGACCTACTTTCGCGCGGGCAATCCGCACTATCATCGGCGCAGAGTCGTTTCACCGTCCTGTTCGGGATGGGAAGGCGTGGGTCCAACTCGCTATGGCCGCCAAGCAAACGGGTGGAAGGTCAGGTGTGAGGCGTGAGGCGCGAGGCGTTTGAGCCCCCCCTCTCAGCCGTCTTGCCGACACTTCAGCATTCTTGGGCGTGTCTGGCTTAACAATCTGGAAGAATTACGTCTGGGTTTGGATCGGCAACAACAAGCACTTTCACCTCCGAGCCTGGGCATCCGGGTTAAAGGTTTGGCTGTTACGCCTCACCCCTCACGCCTGACGCCTCACACTACTCAAG
>JANMYN010000711.1:0-2967 GCA_031382195.1 Betaproteobacteria bacterium | reverse complement strand
AAGAAACACAAAAGCCGGGATTGGCCATTCTTCGTGAACCTTCGTGTTCTTTGTGCCTTCGTGGTGAGCATTGAGGTTTACTCCGCGTCATGCGGTTAGCGCTGTCCCGAAATTAAACGCGTCTGGGTTCTAATTTTTCTTCGTCCAGGCAGGCGCGCGTTTCTCGAAGAAGGCGGCGAGACCTTCCTGCCCTTCGCTCTCGACGCGTATGGCGGCTATGCGCCGTGCAGTTTCGGTCGACAGCGCATCGTCCATGCATCGCCGGCTCACGTCCGCAATCAGTTTTTTGACGGCCGCCAGTGCCCGTGGTCCGCCTTTGAGCAGGTATCCGGCCATTTTCGCTACGGCTTCATCCAGTGCGCCGCCGTCGACAACGTCATGCACGAGACCGATACGCCTGGCTTCTGTAGCGTCAAAACGCTCCGCGGTCAGGAAATAGCGTCGCGCCTCGCGCTCGCCGATCGCCGCGATGACATATGGGCTGATGACCGACGGTATCAGGCCGAGACGGACTTCGGAGAGCGAGAATGCGGCCTCGGTGCTGGCGATCGCGATGTCGCAGCAGGCAACCAGGCCAACGCCGCCGCCAAACGCGGCGCCCTGCACTCTCGCAACCGTCGGCTTTTTCAATCCGTCGAGGCAACGCATCAGGCCCGCGAGCGCCATGGCGTCCCGAAGATTCTCCTCCTTGGAATACGTCGCCATGCGCCGCATCCAGTTGAGGTCGGCGCCGGCGGAAAAGCTCTTGCCGTTGGCCGCCAGCACGATGACCCGGGCTTCCGGCAACTGGTCGAGGCGATGCAGTTCCGCGGTCAGTGCGGCGATTAGCGCATCGTCGAAGGCGTTATGAACTTCGGGACGATTCATGCGTAGCGTCGCGACGCCGTCCCTGATTTCTGTTTGCAGCATGTCCTTATTCATTGGTCTTCGCTCTCGTCAGTCCGGCGCGAAACGCTTGGCCACTTCTTCGAGCATGACTTCGGTGGCACCGCCGCCGATTGTCAGCACGCGCGCGTCGCGCGCCTGCCGTTCGATGGCCGATTCCCGCATGTAGCCCATGCCGCCGTGGAATTGCTGGCAGGTGTAAACCACCTCGTTCGCCAGTTCCCCGGTCAACGCCTTCAGCATCGAAACTTCGCGTACGCAATCCCGATTCTGCGCAGCGAGCCAGCCGCAGTGGTAGAGAAACTGCCGCGCCGCGTGGGTCTTTGCCTCGAGCATCGCCAGCCTCTGGCGTATCACCTGTTTATCGAACAACACGCCGCCGAAAGCTTTGCGGCTCTTGACGTATTCGATCGTCAGTCGCAGCGACGTCAGGGCATTGCCGACTGCCATTGCCGCCGCTGCAATGCGCTCGCGCTGAAAATTCTTCATGACCGCATAGAATCCCGCGTTCTCTTCGCCCAGCAGATTCCCGGCGGGTACGCGGCAGTCTTCGAACACAAGCTCCGCCGTGTCGGAACACAGCCAGCCGGTCTTGTCGAGAGCACGCCCAACGCGAAAGCCAGGCGTGCCTTTCTCAACGATGAACATGGATATGCCGCGGGAACCCTTTGCGTCCGCGTCGGTGCGCGCCGCAACGAAATACAGATCGGCATACACGCCGTTGGTAATGAACATCTTGGCGCCGTTCAGCACCCAGTCGGCCCCATCGCGGCGGGCGCGGGTACGGATGCCGGCGACATCGGATCCCGCATCCGGTTCTGTTACCGCCACGGCGGTAATGCGTTCGCCGCTAATGACCCCGGGGAGATACTTTTCCAGTTGTGCCCTGGATCCGGCGTTCACCAGATGCGGCGAAGCCATGTCGGAGTGCACCAGTGCCGTCACGACGAACCCGCCGAAAGTGCTGCGTGATAGCGCTTCGGAGAACACCAGCGAGGTCAGCGCATCGGCATCCGACCCGCCGAATTCGGCCGGGTAAGTAATGCCGAAAAAACCCAATTCGCCCATTTTGCGCAGCACTTCGCGCGGGACACTGCCCTGTTCTTCCCATGCCGCCCCGTGCGGCTCGACTTCCCTGGCGATAAACCGCGCAACTTGCTCGCGCAGCGCGACGTGCTCTTCGGTAAAATAAATGGATTCCATATTTTGATGCGGCGCGCGTGCGTCCATGACCTACATCCGGAATACGGCAAAAGTGGTCTTTTCGATCGGCGCGTTCAGCGCCGCCGACAGGCCCAAGCCGAGTACCATACGCGTATCCGCCGGATCGATCACGCCATCGTCCCACAGTCTGGCGCTGGCGTAGTACGGATGGCCCTGCAGTTCGTACTGCGCGCGGATCGGCGCCTTGAAAGCCTCCTCGTCCGCACTGCTCCAGGTCTTGCCGGCTTTTTCGAGGCCGTCGCGCCTGACCTGTGCAAGCACGCTCGCGGCCTGCTCGCCACCCATGACCGAGATGCGCGCGTTCGGCCACATCCACAGGAATCGCGGCGAGAAGGCGCGGCCGCACATGCCGTAGTTGCCCGCGCCGAAACTTCCACCGACGATGACCGTGAACTTCGGCACGCGCGCGCAAGATACGGCGGTAACCAGTTTTGCGCCATCCTTGGCAATGCCGCCGGCCTCGTATTTTTTGCCGACCATGAAGCCGGTGATGTTCTGCAGGAACACCAGCGGAATGCCGCGCTGCGCGCACAGCTCGATGAAGTGCGCGCCCTTGAGCGCGGATTCCGAGTACAGGATGCCGTTGTTGGCGATGATGCCGACCGGATAACCGCATAGGTGCGCGAACCCGCATACCAGCGTGGTGCCGTAGAGCGGTTTGAATTCGTCGAGTTCGCTGCCGTCGACGACGCGCGCGATGACTTCGCGAACGTCGAAGGACTTGCGCGTATCGGCGGGGACGACGCCGTGCAATTCCGCCACGTCGTACAACGGCTCGCGCGGTTCGCGCAAGTCGAGACCGACTTTTTTCCTGCGATTCAGATGGGAAACGATACGCCGCGTAAGCTCCAGCGCATG
>JANMYN010000666.1:0-3084 GCA_031382195.1 Betaproteobacteria bacterium | reverse complement strand
GCGCTCAGCGTGCCGTACTCGCCGCGCGGCAAAACATCGTCGATTGCACTCTGGCGACAAATTTATGCGGGCCGCTTCTTCTACCAGCTCTACTTTCAGGAGACCGGCCTCGCCGAGGCCGAATTTGAAGCGGACATCCGGACGGCTTTGCGCAAGATCTACTTTTCCGGTTCCGGCGACGCGCCCAAAGGCCTGTTCCGGGCGGACAAATCGCCTGACGCACGCATGCTCGATGATTTGCCCGACCCGCCGGTGTTACCGAATTGGCTGACCGAACAGGATGTCGACTATTACGTATCGCAATTTGCGCACAGCGGCTTCCGCGGTCCGCTCAATCGCTATCGCAACCAGGAGCGCGACTGGGAACGGCTCACCGGTCTTGGCGGGGCGCGCATCGTCCGGCCGGCGTGCTTCATCGCCGGCAGCCGCGATGGCGTGCTGAGATTCGTCCCCAACGTCGATCTGGTGGAAAACATGAAACGCTGGATCGATGACCTGCGCGTCTGCGCCATCATCGATGGCGCCGGACACTGGATCCAGCAGGAACGGCCTGATGAAGTCACGAAGCTGTTGCTCGGGTTTCTCGCAACGCTGTGAAAGGCCGTGACGGCGTGACGATCGTGACGGTCGTAGATTAACAAGGACCTATTCTGCTTTTACCCCGTCACGATCGTCACGTCGTCACGCCGTCACGAGTTCTCTTCCGTTACAATCCCTCATCACCAATTAATCAGGAATTGCCATGGCGCCAACAAAAACTGCAAGCGGGCTCGTGATCGAGGAACTGATCGTAGGCGAAGGTGATATCGCCGCCACGGGTCAGCGCGTCAGCGTTCATTACACCGGCTGGCTTACGAACGGCAGCAAGTTCGATTCCAGCAAGGACCGCAACGACCCTTTCATGTTCGGGCTGGGCCAGGGCCAGGTTATCCGCGGATGGGATGAGGGCGTGCAGGGCATGAAGGTCGGCGGCACGCGCAAGCTCACCATCCCTCCGGACCTCGGTTACGGCCCGCGCGGCGCCGGCGGCGTTATCCCGCCGAACGCAACGCTGGTATTCGAGGTGGAACTGCTCGGGATCGGCTGAAATCAACGCTTACGCTGCCGATCCGGCAACATCCCGGGCGCGACGCCCTCAATAAAGCAGGAGAAAGCAAAAAGGGGAAAGGGGTATCACGATTTATGTTTTCGTTTCCCGCTCGGTCCTTTTAACTTTTACCTTTTAACTTTTACCTTTTAGCTTTGAGCTTCCAGCTCGCCCTTGCCCTCATGTCTGTTACGCCCGCGGCGGCGCCATTCCGGCCTTTACCTGCTGTCTCACCATATTCACATTCTGGCGGAACGCGTAAAGATTGTCCGTGTACGCGAGCGGCGTGTTGATGTGGTTGACGGCCCGCTCGATCTGGTCGAGTCGCACCAGCAGCTCCGCCAGCTTTGCCGGAGCGACATCTTCGTCCAGTTCGAGTTCCACCTCCTTGAGCTGCGCGTACCAGCGGTAGATACGCGAACGCACGCGCCAACGATAGATTGCCGGAATGATGCGCCCGAGTGGCACCATCAGGGCCAGCACCGGCAACAATGTGATCCACAGCCGGTCCACCAACACCGCCGCCCAGTAAGGCAGATATCGTTGCAGGAACGGTGGGCCTGATTTGTAGTAGCGCTTCGCCTCGGGGCTCAGCGGAAACTCGGAATTCAGCGGTGCAGGGAAGTCGCCGATCTTGTTCAGCAGTCCGGCCCCGCCGTGGACCTCGCTTGCGGCACGCATCAGCAGGAATGCAAGCGCCGGATGCAAGCTGTCAATGGCCAGTAGATTGGCGGTTGGCGAGATAAGCGTGACGTCGTGCGCAGGCACGTTCTTCACGAAATCGAACACGCCTCGCGGCAGCGTCAATTTGGTCAGCGCGGGAAAACGCCGTGTATACGCTTCCGCGCGATCCAGGCTCAACAGCCTGATGCCGGGTGCCGACACCAGTTGCTCGACCAGCGGCGAGTCCGCCGGCCCGACCATGAACACCGCATCGAGCTTGCCGTGCAGGAGCATCTCGTTTGCCTGTTGTCCGTTCTCGGGCAGCAGTTCGGTCGGCGGCATAACGGTCGCATTGACGGCCAGCAACTGCAGCGCGAGCGAGCGCGTGCCGCTTTCTTCAGGGCCGATCGCCAGCTTCTTGCCTTGCAGCCCACCGAAGTCATGGATCTCCGGCCCGCGGTAGAAAACCCACAGCGGTTCGTAGTAGATGCTGCCCAACGAAGCGAGTTCCGGCGCGTTGGCCGCAAAGGCCGAACCGCTCTGCAGAAAGCCAACTTCGACGTCGGATTCTTTGTTGAGCAGCCGGCTGACATTTTCCTGCGACCCGGCCGAGGGGCGCAGTACGAGTTTGACGCCGTCGCGCGCCAGAATCTCCTTGTAGCGCAGCGCAAACATGTGATACCCGCTATCGATCGCGCCGCTTGAGATCACGATCGTGTTCGGCGGCGCCGGCTCGACAAAGCGGAAAGCGAAGACGAACACCGCCAGCACCAGCACGACCACCGGGATCATGGTCAGCCAGAAGTTACGCCGGCTGAGGTCCTTGAATTTTCGATTAATCATCGGCCGATGGAGAAAAGGTGAAAGGTGAAAGTCGGAAACAGGTTTTTATTCGTGTTCCTACTCGGCTCATTTAACTTCAGGGCCGCAGGCCACAAAGATCCGTCGACCCGCTTTCCTCTCTATCCTTTCCTGTCCAATTCGAATTATCGCGCGTTCTCCAGCGGGGCGTCGCTACCCCTTTACTTTCCCCATACCTCCTCGACCCGTTGGTCGCGGCCGCAACTGGTTCGATAAAACTTATACCGGATCGGATTTTTCTTGTAATAGTCCTGGTGATATTCCTCGGCGGGATAAAACACGCCGGCCATTGCAATCTCAGTAAAGATACGCGGAAAGCGACCGCTCTTTTCGAGTGCCGCTTTGCTGCCTTGCACCGCGTCACGCTGCGCATCGTCCTGGTAGAAAATCGCGGTGCGATACTGGTTGCCGACGTCGCAGAACTGCCGGTCTTTCACCGTCGGATCGACGTGATGCCAGAAAAAATCCAGCAG
>JANMYN010000629.1:0-2977 GCA_031382195.1 Betaproteobacteria bacterium | reverse complement strand
GGCTTCATGCCATAGATGCCGCACCAGGAAGAAGGCATGCGAATCGAGCCACCCTGGTCGCCGCCGAGCGCGAGGTCGGCTTCGCCGAGCGACACCGCGACGCCGCTGCCCGACGAGGAGCCGCCGGCCGAGTAGCCCATCTTGTGGGGGTTGTGCACCGGGCCTTTTGCGCCGGTGTGGCTGCCCCCGGAAATACAGTAAGACTCGCAGTGCGTCTTGCCGATGATTTCCGCGCCGGCGTCGAGCAGGCGCGCGACCACGGTGGCGTCGATGTCGGGGACGTAGCCTTCGAGTATCGAGTTGCCGTTCATCATCGGCACACCCGCCACCATGACGTTATCTTTGACCGCGACTTTCTTGCCTTTTAACGGGCCAGTGGACGCGCCTTTGATGGAAGTTTTTACGTACCAGGCGTTGCGCGGATTGTCGGCAGGATCCGGGAAGTGGCCCGGTGTGCGCGGATACTTCACCGCCGGCAGGTAATCCGGCATTGCATCGACCATGTTGTAGGCGTCGATGCTGGGCTTCATCAGCCCGAAGTAGGACTTCACATCGTCCTCGGTGAGTTCAAGGCCGACTTCTTCGGCGGCGTCCCAGATTTGTTCCGGTGTTGGATATTGCACTGCCATGATGGTCTCCTTTTATGATGCGAACGGGGCGAGTTGTACAGCGTGGTCTGATCTGAGCAATTGCTTCAGGGGGCAAGCAGCCGGGTCAGCTCGGGGTCGTCGCGAACCTGTGCCGACGGGCCTTCGAGCACAATCTGTCCCCGATCCATGACGTAACAGGTTTGCGAGACTTGCAGCGCCATTTTGACGTGCTGCTCGACGATGACGACGGCAATTGTTTTCGACAACTGCTCCAGGCGAGCGGCGATCTCCTCGACCACGCCGTGCCATACGCCCTCTGTCGGTTCATCGAGCATGAGCAGGCTGGGCCTGCCCAGTAATGCGCGGCTGATGGCCAGCATCTTACGCTCGCCTCCGGACAGGGTACCGGCCTGCTGGGACAGGCGCGGGGCAAGCATGGGAAACAGCGTGAGCATTTCCCCCATGCGCTCCTTGCCCCTGGGGTCCGTCATCGCGCCGATGACAAGATTTTCGCGCACGGTCAGCCTGCCGAACACCCCTTGTTCCTGGGGGACGTAACCGATGCCAAGGCGCATGCGCCGTTCGGTCGGCAGCCTTGCGACTTCACGACCATTGAAGCGTACCGAGCCGCGCGCCGGCAGCAGATCGCCCGCCAGCGTCTTGAGCAGCGTCGTCTTGCCGGCGCCGTTGCGTCCAAGTATTGCGACGCCACCGCGCGACGGGACTTTGAGCGAGACGTTGAACAGCGCCTGGCTGGTCCCGTAGTAAGTGCAAAGGCCTTCCGTGTCGAGCAAAGTTGCATCGAGAATCGCGGTTTCAGGCATGGCTCAGATAGGCCTCCTTGACCTTTTCGCTGTTCTGCACTTCGGCAGTGGGCCCGCTTGCCACCACCTGGCCCTGATCGAGCACTGTCAGCGAGTCGCAGATGTCCCTGATGAAATCCAGGTCGTGCTCGACGATGAGCAACGAGCAGATTTGCTTGATCGGTGCGAGCAACTCACCGGTCGCGCGGCGCTCCTGCGCGCTCATCCCTGCGGTCGGTTCGTCCAGCAGCAACAACTTGGGATTGCCGGCCAGTGCCATTGCGATCTCCAGCCATTGCTGCTCGCCGTGCGAGAGAATCCCGGCCAGGTCATTTATTCTGGTTGCCAGGCGGAACTGGCTCAGCGTCTTTGTCACCTGCTTGTCCAGTGCGCGCCGGGAACGCGAAAAGAGCAGCCTCGCCAGGCTGTCCTGCGCTTGCAGCGCAAGCAGGATGTTGTCGTATACGCTCAGCTCGGGCAGCACGCTGGCAATCTGGAATTTGAGGCTCAGACCGGCACGCGCTCGCTCCGCGGGCGCGGCGCGGCCGATGTCCGCGCCGAGAAAGCCGATGGTTCCCGCGTTCGGCAGTTCCGCCCCGGCAATGCACTTCAACAGCGTGCTCTTGCCCGAGCCGTTGGGGCCGATCAAACCGTGGAATTCTTTCTCGCGCACGATCAGATCGACGCCATCGAGCGCAGTCAGGGCGCCGTAGACCTTGGTGACATTGCGAGCCTCGAGAAGATTCATGCGATCACTCACGCCGGTTTCTCGTCCGTGTTTTTCTCCGGCGCCGCATCGTCGCGCCGGCCGAAGGAGCCTATTCTTTCCCGGTCCGAAACGAAGAAACCGATCAATCCCGTGGGCCGGAACATGACAATGACCAGAAGCAGCAGGCCGAGGATAATCGGCCACAGCCGCTGGATTTGTTCGGACAGCGTGAAGCTGAGGTACTCGATCACGCCGGCGCCAACCACGGCGCCGATCAAGGTTCCGACGCCGCCGAAGAGAACGTAGAGCACGACCTGCGTCGACAGCACCGGGCTGAGTTGACCCGGACCGACATAGCCTTCGTGAAAGGCATACATTCCGCCTGCCAGCCCGGCGATAAAGCCTGCCAGGGCAAAGATGATGCCCTTCACATGCTGGACGCGGTACCCGAAGAAAGTGATCCGCGTCTCGTGCTGGCGGATTCCGGCGAGCACCAGGCCAAGCTGCGATCGCGTCAGGAATTTGAGCATGACGTAGACGCCGACGAGAACGGCCAGCGCCATGTAGTAAAACCACACACCCTCCGCAATTTCGTGACTCCCCAGCGTCAAGCGCGGAAGGGAAGGAATGCCGTTTTGCCCGCCGACGTAGGACCAGCCGCGGGCGAGTCTTTCCACCACGTAGGACCCGGTCAGCGTTCCCAGTGCGACGAATACAGTGCTCGGCACCCGCCGGCCGAGGAGGACGATAAAAGCCAGGATCAGCGAGACGATCAGGCCGACCAGCCCGGCCACGGGCAGCAGCACCAGAACCGAAGAAATACCCGCTTCGGTGGCCAGCAGGGCCGTGCAGTACCCGGCCATGCCGAAGAACAG
>JANMYN010000599.1:0-1614 GCA_031382195.1 Betaproteobacteria bacterium | reverse complement strand
GAAGGCCTGGGCCCGGTCACTGCGACCGGGCTTGCCCAGTCCATTGCGGTGCCGACGGGTAACGTCGACTGCGCATTGCTCGCGCTCGAAGGCGAAGGATTTGTCATGCGCGGCAGCTTCACGCCGGATGCCGGCGCCGAGTGGTGCGAGCGCAGGCTGCTGGCACGCATCACGCGTTACACTGTCAAGCGCCTCCGGCAGGAGATCGAACCGGTTGCCGCCGCGGATTACATGCAGTTCCTGTTTGACTGGCAGCACGTCGGCGAGCGCATGGAGGGTCCGGACGCGGTAGCGGCTGTGGTTTCCCAGCTCGAAGGTTTCGAAGCGGCCGCCGGCTCGTGGGAAACCGAGCTGATCCCGGCGCGGGTTGCAGGATACGAGCCGCACTGGCTCGACGATTTATGTCGTGCGGGCCGGGTGGTGTGGACCCGGTTGGAAGCTCCCAAGATGGATGTGCTGCGCACTCAGGGGTCGAGCCCGGTGCGCAGCACGCCGATCACGCTGCTGACGCGAAAGAATCTTCCGGTCTGGACGGCGCTGGCGAAAGCAACCGATCCGCAGTCGGTGCGCATCAGCTCGCGGGCGCAGGCCGTTGCAGACTATCTGGCGCAGCACGGCGCTTCCTTCTTCGATGACATTACCGAAGGCCTGGATCAGCCGCGCACTTTCATCGAAGACGCGTTGCGCGAACTGACTGCGGCCGGACTGATCAACTCGGACGGCTTTAGCGGATTGCGGGCACTGTTGTTGCCCGCGGACCACCGTAAGCCGATCGGCGGCGGGCGTCGGCGGCGCACCGCGGTGTTTGGGGTAGAAGATGCGGGACGCTGGGCTTTGATCCGGCGCAAGCCTGCGCGCAGCGAGGGGGCCACCGCCCTTGCGCGGGAAACCGCAGAACAGATCGCGCGCACTTTGCTGAAACGCTATGGCGTGATCTTCTGGAAAATGCTGGCGCGGGAGGCCGACTGGCTGCCACCCTGGCGCGAATTGCTGATGGCCTGCCGCCGGCTGGAAACCCGTGGAGAAATTCGCGGCGGCCGCTTTGTCGCCGGCTTTTCAGGCGAGCAGTTCGCGTTGCCCGAAGCGGTCGGCGTGCTGCGCGGCGTGCGTAGCGCGGACAAGTCGGGCCGGCTGGTCACGGTGAGCGGCGTTGACCCACTCAATCTTGCCGGCATTGTGCTGCCGGGTTCGCGCGTGCCGGCCATCTACAGCAACCGCGTGATGTATCGCGATGGCGTCGCCGTCGCGGCGCTGATTGCCGGAGAAGTGCAGTATTTCGAGAAGGTCGATCCCGAGAAAGCCTGGGAGATGAAGAACGTCTTGTTGCGTACGCACGCGCCGCAAGAGCTGGCTTCACTGATGTGAGAAGCCGTGACGATCGTGACGCGTGACGGCGTAACTTCCAATCACTAATCACCAGCCACCAATCACTGCCATTCAGGCACTCGGTTTCTTGTCGAAGATTATGTGGTGGCCTTCGCCGTCGGCGGACTCGATATCCACGCTGTCGACCTTTGCGTCACGCGGCCCGCGTTGCGCCCATTCGATAAACCGGCCGACTGCAAAGGCATCTCCCTGGGCAATGGCTTCGACGCTTCCATCTGAGCGATTACG
>JANMYN010000597.1:0-3563 GCA_031382195.1 Betaproteobacteria bacterium | reverse complement strand
TCGTCGATTACTCCCAGCCTGGCGGGTCCCAAGCGCCCGCAAGACCGTATCGATCTGGCGAATCTGAAGACCACGTTTTCCGACCTGTTCTCGCGCCCGACATCCGCCAACGGTTACAACAAATCCGCCGCGGATTTAAATACGCGCTTTGTCACGCGATATGGTCAGTCACCCGGTACGATCCGCGGCGGCGGAGAACAGGCGCAGGAGTCGGCACCGAAAGCACGGGGAAACGAGCACGGCCTGGTCAGCAAGAAAAACACCAGCATGCTCACCGAAATCGAAATGATGGACAACCGCCCGACACCCGACCGGGTGCACAGCGACCGCCGGTCGCTGGGACAGGTCGATCTCGGGCATGGCGACGTAGTGATCGCAGCGATCAATACGTCGCCATGCCCGAGATCGACGCATTCCGGCAAGTGGCGGTCGCTGTGCACCCGGTCGGGTGTCGGGCGGTTGTCCATCATTTCGATTTCGCTGTGCATACTGGTGTTTTTCTTGCTGACCAGGCCGTGCTCGTTGCCCCGTGCTTTCGGTGCCGTCTCCTGCGCCTGTTCTCCACCGCCGCGGATCGTATCGGGCGACTGACCATATCGCGTGACAAAGCGCGTATTTAAATCCGCGGCGGATTTGTTGTAACCGTTGTCGGATGTCGGTCGGGAGAACAGGTCGGAAAACGTGGCCTTCAGTTTCGCCAAGTCGATACGGTCTTGCGGGCGCTTGGGACCCGCCAGGCTGGGAGTAATCGACGCAAGATCCAGATAGAGTTCTTTGCTGTAGGCGATGTCGCCTGCCTTGGGTACGCCGTACAAACCCTGCGCCTTGAAGTAAGCGGCGAAGGCGTCGATCTCCCTGTCGGAACGGCCTGTTCCCCTGAAGTATTCGATGGTGGCGTCGTCGACCGGAAAAAATCCCATCGTCGCACCATACTCGGGCGCCATGTTACCGATGGTGGCACGATCGGGAACGGCGAGACTCGCCGTGCCCTCGCCGAAAAATTCGACGAATTTGCCGACCACTTTCTGCTGGCGCAACATTTCGGTGACCGTCAGTACCAGATCGGTGGCGGTTACCCCTTCGCGCAGCTTTCCGGTGAGATTGACGCCGACGACATCGGGCGTCAGAAAATACACCGGCTGTCCAAGCATTCCGGCCTCCGCCTCGATGCCGCCGACACCCCAGCCGACCACGCCGACGCCGTTGATCATGGTGGTATGAGAATCCGTGCCCACCAGTGTGTCGGGATAATAGACACCGTTTTTCTCATGTACGCCGCGTGCGAGGTACTCGAGGTTGACCTGGTGGACGATGCCAATGCCGGGCGGCACGACCTTGAACGTATCGAAGGCCTGCATGCCCCATTTCATGAACTGGTAACGTTCCTTGTTGCGCTGGAATTCCAGTTTCATGTTCAGGTCGAGCGCCTCCTTTGTGCCGTAATGATCGACCTGCACTGAGTGATCGACGATCAGGTCGACTGGAACCAGCGGCTCGATGACCTTCGGATTCTTGCCCATCTTCGACGCGACACCGCGCATGGCGGCAAGGTCGGCCAGCAAAGGCACGCCGGTGAAATCCTGCAATACGATGCGCGCGACCACGAATGGAATTTCATCCTTGCGCGATGCGCGCGGTGCCCAGGCTGCAAGCTGTCGGACATGTTGTTCGGTGACTTTCTTGCCATCGTAGTTGCGCAATATCGATTCGAGCACGATGCGGATCGAGATCGGAAGGCGAGAAATCTTGCCGATACCGGCTTTCTCGAGGGCCGCCAGGCAATAGAACTTACCCTTCTTTCCTGCACCGGGTGAAAACTCTTGGAGCGAATTAAATAGATTGTGGTTCATGTTGGATCTCCAGGGAGAAATTCGTCAGTTGGTGCAGGGGCCGTCAATCGGCGCAAGGGCCCAAGCGCAGGCCGTTGATGATGTCCAGCAAAGGCGACACCGCAACGTCGCCGTCCTTCTTTACATTTTGCGTGTCGGAGTAGGTTGCGGCGGCCGCGACAATGCGGCCGCGGACCAGCGCAGGGATTCCGCCCAGTTGGCACGAGCCGGAGTAATCGGCGCGTTCGCCATGCCACTCGATTTTCCAGTCCTTGCAGCCGCCTTTTTCTGCGCGCGAAAGAAAGCCGTTTACCGGCGACATCGGGTCGGCAATATCGGCGGCAGTGATGCAGAATCGGCCGATCAGGTTTGCCGCCATGCCGCCAGAACGGGTGAATTCCCATGTCCCCGGCTGCATCGGATTGGAACCCGCCCACGCGGGGAGGGCGGCGAACAGTCCGAACAGCAGCAGCGTGGCGGTTCGCATCGGCCGGTCAGATGACCATCATGTCGACGAATTCGTTGACCGGAGTCGCGGCCAGTTTTTTCGCATCGAGGCACAGATCGAGAATCGCCTTCTGCTGCTTGGTCGGAAAACGCCGCGCCAGGTTGGTTTTGAATTTCTCCACCAGTACCGGCATGCCTTCTTTGCGGCGGCGTTTGTGGCCGATTGGATATTCGACGACGATTTCCTTCAGTTTCTTGCCGTCAGAGAATTCCACCGTCAGCGCGTTGGCGATCGAGCGCTTTTCCGGATCATGATAGTCCTTGGTGAATTTCTTGTCCTCTATGCAGACGATCTTGTCGCGTAGCTTGTCGATACGCGGATCCCCGGCGATGTGGTCTTCGTAATCGCCGGCGGTCAGCCGGCCGAACAAAATCGGTACCGCCACCATGTACTGGATGCAATGGTCGCGATCGGCCGGATTGTTCAGCGGGCCTTTTTTGTCGATGATGCGGATGCAGGCTTCGTGCGTGCGAATCGTAATCTTCCTGATGTCCTCCGGTTGCTTGCCGAGTTTCTGCAGGTCCTTGTGTATCTGCATCGCTGCTTCGACCGCGGTCTGCGAGTGGAATTCGGCCGGGAAGGAAATTTTGAACAGCACGTTCTCCATTACATAGCTGCCGTAGCGGCGTTGGAACTTGAACGCCTTGCCTTTGAACAGCACGTCGTAGAAGCCCCAGGTTTTCACGCTCAGAACGGATGGATAACCCATTTCCCCGGTCTTTGCGATCAGCGCCAGGCGCACCGCGCGGCTGGTGGCATCGCCGGCTGCCCAGCTCTTGCGCGAACCAGTATTGGGGGCATGCCGATACGTGCGCAGGCTCTGCCCGTCCACCCACGCCAGCGATACCGCGTTGATGATTTCGTCATGTGCCAGGCCGAGCATTTGCGCGACGACAGCAGTGGATGCCACCTTAACCAGTACGACGTGATCCAGGCCGACTTTATTGAAACTGTTTTCCAGCGCGATGCAGCCCTGGATTTCGTGCGCCTTGATCATCGCGGTCAGCACTTCCTGCACGGTCAGCGGCCTTTTCCCTGTCGCGACGGCATTGCGCGAAAGCCAATCCGCGGTCGCAAGAATGCCGCCGAGATTGTCGGAAGGATGCCCCCACTCGGCGGCAAGCCAGGTGTCGTTAAAATCCAGCCAGCGGATCATCGCGCCGATGTTGAACGCCGCCTGAATCGGGTCGAGCTGCAACGAGGTACCGGGAACTTTGGCGCCATTG
>JANMYN010000588.1:0-2121 GCA_031382195.1 Betaproteobacteria bacterium | reverse complement strand
GCTGGTCGAACGCGCAGATGAACGATCCAATTGACAGCTCAAAATAATCATTTTTCAGTTGCACCTTTTCAAGGTTACGACCATATGCTGACCCTCCACATGCTGCAGAGGGGTTTTCCGGCTCCCTCTCCGCCCTGTGGGGGGGAGAGGGCTGGGGTGAGGTGGGTGGGTGTCTTTTGACTGACCTTTTCGAAGTCAGGCTACCGGCGGCGCCGCTTGCGGAGTTGATGCGTCCGCAAAACCTCGACGACGTTGTCGGCCAGCGGCATCTGCTTGGTCCGGACAAGCCGCTGCGCGTGGCCTACGAGTCGGGAAAGCTGCATTCGATGATCCTGTGGGGGCCGCCCGGCGTGGGCAAGACCACGCTCGCGCGCCTGATGGCGCGGGCATTCGATGCCGAATTCATCGCGCTCTCCGCGGTGCTTTCCGGCGTCAAGGATATCCGCGACGCCGTCGCACACGCGGAGAACGTGCTGCAGCAGTCCGGGCGCGCGACTATTTTGTTCGTTGACGAGGTCCACCGGTTCAACAAGGCGCAGCAGGATGCCTTCCTGCCCTTTGTCGAGCGTGGACTGGTGACCTTCATCGGCGCCACCACCGAAAATCCATCATTCGAGGTGAACGGCGCATTACTGTCTCGTGCAGCGGTCTATGTGCTCAAGCCGCTCGCCGAAGATGACTTGGCGGAATTGTTTGCGCGTGCCTTCGCCAAGGCGTTTCCAGCTCAGGCATTATCCGAAAAAGCACGCGAGCTGGTGGTCGGCGCCGCCGACGGCGATGCGCGGCGCCTTCTGAATATGGTTGAAGCCATCGGTAACGCCGCAGTAGCGCGAAATGCTGTGCAGATCGATGAGTCATTCGTGCAAGCAACGCTTGCGCAGAACCTGCGTCGCTTCGACAAGGGTGGCGATGCCTTTTACGACCAGATCTCCGCCCTGCACAAATCCGTGCGCGGGTCGTCGCCCGACGCGGCGCTATATTGGTTGGTCAGGATGCTCGATGGCGGGGCGGATCCGTTGTATGTCGGCCGGCGCTTGGTGCGCATGGCGATCGAGGACATCGGGCTGGCCGACCCGCGAGCATTGCGGCTGTCGCTGGATGCCTGCGAGACTTATGAAAGACTGGGCTCGCCCGAGGGCGAACTCGCCCTTGCGCAGGCGGCCATTTATCTCGCATGCGCGGCGAAGTCGAATGCCGCTTACGTTGCGTATAATGAGGCCCGCTCGCTGGTCCAGTCCGACAAATCCCGGCCCGTTCCAGAGCATCTTCGCAACGCTCCCACCAAGCTCATGAAGGAACTCGGCTACGGCCGCAGTTATCGTTATGCGCATGACGAGGCGGACGCGTACGCGGCGGGAGAAAATTATTTCCCGGAGGGACTGGAGGACACCGGTTTTTACCGGCCGACATCGCGTGGACTGGAAGGCAAGATTGCGGAAAAGCTCGCGCACCTGCGCGACCTCGATCTGGAGGCAAAGAAAAAGAACTGAAAGGCGTTGACGCAACAGCTTCAGCTCCAAGTGTTCCCTTGAGTGTTTCACCTTAAGAACGCAAAGCGAAGAACCGCAAGGACGCAAAGGAAAGCGATGTTGGATGTTCAGTTGATTCGCAACGATCTCGATGCGGCGGCGGCGCGGCTCGCGACGCGTGGAGTAACGATCGACGTTGCCGCGTTTCGTGTTCTCGAAGAGAGGCGCAAGAAGGCGCAGGTGCGCACCCAGGAACTGCAGTCCAGGCGCAATGTCTCGTCGAAGCAGATCGGCGAATTGAAGCGCAAAGGCGAAGATACCTCTTCCCTGATGGTGGAGATGGGTGCGGTCGGCGACGAACTGAAAGCGATCGAAGCTGAACTGGAGGGCATCCAGACCAGACTGACGGATCTGCTGCTCACGATTCCGAATCTGCCTCACGCCAGCGTGCCGGTCGGAAAATCCGCCGACGAAAACGTCGAAGTGCGCCGCGTCGGCGAGCCGCGCAAATTCGATTTCCCGATCAAAGATCATGTAGATGTCGGCACCGGACTTGGCCTGCTCGACTTCGATGCGGCGGCAAAGATCAGCGGGGCGCGCTTCACTCTCATGAAAGGGGCGCTGGCGCGAATTCATCGCGCGCTCGCGCAGT
>JANMYN010000573.1:0-4994 GCA_031382195.1 Betaproteobacteria bacterium | reverse complement strand
TGATGAACCTCGCCAATTTCCTCGCCCGTTCCGCGCGCACTTTTCCCGACAATCCCGCTGTCTCGCTGGGCGAGAGCGTCTGGATCCGCTACGGCGAGCTCATGCGAAGGGTCGCAGCGATGGCCGCCGGATTTCGCAATGTCCTCGGCCTGGTGCCGGGCGACTGCGTGGCGCTGGCGATGGGCAATTGTCCACAGTATGTCGAGATCTGGTACGCAGCGTGGTATGCCGGACTGACGACCGTGCCGATGAATGCCAAGCTGCATCCAAAAGAGATTGGATTCATCCTGGATAATTCCGCAGCCAGGGTGTGTTTCGCATCGTCCGACCTTGCGCAGCCGGTGGACGCCTTGCGCGGCAACCTCCCCGCCCTTGAGCGCGTGATCGAAGTCGCCTCGTCAGACTATACGGCGCTGTACCGCGCCGAGCCGGATTTCGCAATGACGCAAACAGGACCGGACGATGTCGCCTGGCTGTTCTATACCAGCGGCACGACCGGGCAGCCGAAGGGCGTGATGATCACGTCGCGCAATCTGGTGAGCATGGCGCTTTCCTACTTCGCGGCCGTCGACAGTATCGCGCCCGGCGATTGCGTGCTGCACGCCGCACCGATGTCGCACGGTTCCGGTATGTATAATTTCCCGCACGTTCTGGCCGGGGCCAATCAGGTGATTCCCGACAGCGGGCATTTTGAGCCGGCGGAAATATTTGGGCTGTGCCGGCGCTGGCGCGGCGTGGCCATGTTCGCGGCGCCAACCATGGTGCATCGTCTGGTCGCACACGCCCGCAAACACGCGCCCGCGCTGGATGGAATGAAAACAATCATCTACGGCGGCGGGCCGATGTACCTGCAGGGTATCAAGGACGCGCTCGCCACCATGGGGCCGTGCTTCACCCAGATTTACGGCCAGGGCGAATCGCCCATGACCATAACGGCCTTATCGAAATTTCATATCGGCGAAGTTGATCATCCCCGCTACGACGACCGGCTGGCGTCGGTAGGCGTGGCACAGCCGGCGGTCGAAGTCCGCGTCGCCGATGCGCACGACAGGTTGTTGCCGGCTGGCGAGGCGGGCGAAATCCTGGTGCGGGGCGATACCGTCATGCGTGGCTACTGGCGCAATCCGGACGCCAGCAGCGACACGCTCCGCAATGGCTGGTTGCACACCGGCGACGTCGGGTCGTTCGATGAAGACGGTTTCCTGACGTTGCGCGACCGCTCCAAGGACATGATCATCAGCGGCGGCTCCAACGTTTATCCACGCGAAGTCGAGGAAGTCCTGCTTCGCCACCCGGTCGTCAGCGAAGTTTCGGTAGTGGGACGTCCGCATCCGGAGTGGGGAGAAGACGTGGTGGCATTCGTGGTGGCGCGCGACGGTAAAAGCATCGATGAGCGTGAGCTCGATGAACTGTGCCTGGGACACATCGCCCGCTTCAAGCGCCCGAAGCAGTATTTTTTCGTGGCCGATCTGCCCAAGAACCATTACGGCAAGGTTCTGAAGACGGCATTAAGGCAGCGGCTGGAGAAGGTCTGAATCAGAAACGGCGGGGGCGCATGGCTACGAAAGACTGGAAATTGGTTTGCCGGCTGGTGCACTCGGCATGCATCGTGTTGGCATTGTGGGGCGGTGCTGTGCTGGCCGCGGAGTCGCCGGCGCTCATCAAGATTCGGGCGTTGGCGGTGGGCACCGGCAAGGAAGTCGATGCCGCGGTTTCCGTCGTGGCCATTGACGCCCGACCAGTTGTTGACGAAGAATCCGACGTCGAGGTTGCACCCGGTCGCCACGAAATCGAAGTCGAGTGCACGGCCCGGGTTTTCGTAGGCATGGGGACCGTAGACTTTCCCAGCAAATCGGTTTTGACGATCGATGTCCAAAGCGGGCGCGTCTACCGGTTGGATGCCAAAGTGACGATGCAGGGCGACTGCACGCCCGTCCTGGAATGACTGGCCGTCGACCAACGCGGGACGAAGCAGGGATGCCGTTGAAAAAGAAAATCATCGGTGCAGCCCGCCCAGCGGCGGGGAAAATCCGCGCGCCACGGAAGAAACCGAATCCGAATCTGAACGCTCAGACACGCAAGGTGTTGGGGCAACACTATCGGGCGAAATACGGCGTGAAGTGAGGCGGTGATTGGTGACTCGTAATTGGTGACCGGTAAATGGTGATTGGTGGTTAGTGATTTGCGCACCCTTCGGGTGTGGACTCAGTCTCTCATGAACGGCACTTAAAGGACCTTAGGTTAGTTGGTGGCCGGTACTAATTACCAATCACCAGTCACCAATCACCGCGAAGCTAACCAGTCGCCGCGAAGCTACACGCTGACCCGGTTGCGACCGGCGCCCTTGGCCCGGTACAGGGCTTCGTCCGCCGATCGGATCACCAATTCGGGCGTATCGAGCAACTCGGAGCGCTGCGCGGCACCGATGCTCACGGTGATCGACAGCAGCTCCGATCGATTCGAACGTAGCGGCGGCGCGGCAGGCTGATCGAGGGTGAACGCGGAATGGGTTGTCGTGCGGCGGTCCGTGTTCCGACGCGCGTCGCTGCGCCGTTGCTGCTCCGTGCGTACCGACATCCGGTAAAGTTCGATACTCTGGCGCAGCGTTTCGAGGTGGGGTAACGCCTCCTCGACTTTCTTGTCGGGAAACAATATCGCGAACTCTTCACCCCCATAGCGGAATGCCTTGCCGCCGCCATCGATTGCCGCCAGCCGCACACCGACCAGTTTCAGCACCTGGTCGCCGATGTCGTGGCCGTGCGTGTCGTTGAACTTCTTGAAGTGATCGACGTCGAGCATGGCAATCGTGAACGCGGGCCCGAGCGCGACGAGTTTCTCCTGCAGTGCGCGCCGGCTGGGCAGACCGGTGAGCTCATCGCGGAAGGCCATGCGATGCGACTCTTGCAGCACGGCCAGCAGCAGCATGGCACCGGCGGCAAATACAAACATGCCGTATACCACCGTCAGATCCGGCCACTCGCAGGCGATGAAAAAGGCCACGAGCGCACCGACCATGCCGACATCGAGCGGGGAGCCCTGGCGCCATGCCCTGATCAGGGCCACGACGAATGCGGCGACGAGGAACAGGCGCCCGAGTAGCGGTACCGGCGCAGCTCTGAGCATCCAGTGGTCAAGTGCCGCATGCCATGCCGTGCCCGAAAGGGCGCTCTGGCCCGCGGTGGCAATCCACACGGTTATCAGGACTTCGACGATGCCCAGCAGCAACCAGCGGTAATTTCTGAAATAAACAATGCCGCGTTCCGGCAAGATCAGCACGAAAAGTATATTGGCAGGTACGAAGATTGCCGCAGTGGTGAGGACCGCGCGGACAGGGAAATCAACCGGGCCGAAGCTGAACGAAATACGATAGGCGATGAACGCGACCAGCAGGGAAATCAGTGCGATGAATGCGCGACCGCGATTGAACCAGAGGGCGATGGCCGTGCCGATGATGAGCACGGCGTAGGGACCGAAAATACCAAAGTTGCCCAGTGTCGTGGGAAATTTCTGGCTGACCGAGGCTGCCACGGTGGCCACGACCAGCACCGCAGCGGGAATGGCCACTGCCTTCAATTCGTCGCGATACGCGATCATTGGCAGCCGTACCCGGATGCAATCAGCGGATGCGCAAACCGGCAGCCGCTCAAGTCTTGTCCTTTCCAACCTGGTACGGACGCGCTTCTTCGCGGATCACCCGGCGCAGGACATCTTCGAGGTTTTCCTGTTCGATCGCCTGCTTGAGCGCTTCGTTGATCAGCGTCTGATAGCCGCGGCCACCGGAGCGCGAGCGAAAATATTCGACAACCGCCAGGTCGAGATACATCGTCAATCGCGTTTTGCCGCGCGGCTCCGGACTGTCAGCGCGCTGCGTTCGCGCCGTTGTGGCGCCAGGCCTATTGCTTCTGTCGCGGCGCGTGGAGAGCTTTCCGGAATGCCCGCTGATCGATTTGTCGGTATGTTTGCGCAAGAGCCAAGTGTGCATATATATATGCATATAGTCAAGTTCAGCGCGGCTATCGACTGCCGCCGCCCGGCGCCAATCGGAAGTTGAGTGCGTAGACGCGCTAAACTGGCGCTTCTTTTTTTCCAGCGATCGTCATGTCCGCAGATCCGCTCCTTCTCGCGCGAGCCCCGTTTGGTCTCAACATCGGGTTCCACATCCTTTTCCCCAGCATCACGATCGCGCTGGCCTGGATTCTGGTCTATCTGCGCGTACGCATCGAATTTGGGCACGATGCCTGGTGCAGGGTCGCGTACCGCCTGTGGGTGAAAGTGTTTGCGCTGTCGTTCGCGCTAGGCGTCGTGTCGGGCATTACGATGAGCTTTCAGTTCGGCACCAACTGGCCGGGTTTCATGAGCCAGGCCGGCAACATCGCCGGACCGCTGCTGGGCTACGAAGTATTGACGGCATTTTTCCTCGAGGCCACGTTCCTAGGCGTCATGCTTTTCGGCCGCGACCGGGTGCCGGCCTGGATGCACACCCTTTCGGCGTTTCTGGTGGCGATCGGCACGTCGGCTTCGGCATTCTGGATTCTCGCGCTCAATTCCTGGATGCAGACGCCCCAGGGTTTCCACGTGATCGACGGCCAGTTGCACGCCACCAGCTGGATGGCGGTGATCTTCAATCCGAGTTTTCCGTATCGCCTCGCGCACATGATGATCGCCTCCGGACTGACGGCGGCGTTTCTGGTGGCCGGCATCTCGGCCTTCCAGCTATTGCGCGAGCGCAACTTTGAACCGGCACAGCGCATGTTGCGGCTGGGCGTGTTGGTCGCTGCGGTGCTGACGCCGCTGCAGATCCTGGTCGGCGACCTGCATGGCTTGAATACCCTCGAGCACCAGCCGGCGAAAATTGCGGCGATAGAGGCAATCTGGGAGACCGAGCGTGGTGCGCCGCTGATGCTGTTCGCGATGCCCAACGAGAAGACGCGCAGCAACGACTATGGTATCTCGCTGCCGCGGGGCGCGAGCCTGATCCTGACCCATAAGCTCGA
>JANMYN010000542.1:0-5344 GCA_031382195.1 Betaproteobacteria bacterium | reverse complement strand
GAGCACCAGGTAAATGAAAACCAGCGCAAGAGCCAGAGTCACATAGAGTTCCAAACCGGTCTCGCGGAATTCGCGGGATTGGCCATCCAGGTCGGTATTCACGTTTTTCGGCAACTCTTCCGCAACAACCTGGTCGATTTTCGCGAGCACGTCACCCAGGCTGCCGCCCGGACCCACGTTGCCATTGATGACCGCCGCCCTGAACTTGTTGAAGTGGTTGAGCTCTTTGGGCGCCACTGTTTCCCGGAGCTGTACGAGATTGGAAAGTTGCACCAGATCGCCCCGTACGCCGCGCACATAAATCGAAGTGAGGTCATCCGGACGCCGGCGCTTGTCGTCATCCATCTGCACGACGACATCGTATTGCTTGCCTTCGCGCTTGTAGCGGGTGACGTCGCGCCCGCCGAGCAAGGTTTCCAGCGTGCTGCCGATCGTGGCCATCGATATACCCAGTGCCGAGGCTTTGTCGCGATCGATTTCGACGCGCAGCTGCGGCTTGTTGAGCTTCAGGTCGGTATCCAGTCCGGTAATGCCGGGGAAATCCCGCAGCTTCGGCATGACCTTGTTGACGTACCCCTGCAGCTCCTCGTAGCTGTTGCCGTAAATGACGTATTCGATCTGTTTGGACAGGAAACTGCCCCCGAGCGAGGGCGAATTGACCGCAAAGCTGATGACGCCGGGCAATCCACCGTAGAGTTTCGGGGTAATTTCCGAGGCGATCTGCATTTGCGTGCGGTGGCGCTTGTCCCAGTGCTCCAGCACGGCGAACCCGATGCCGAGGTTTACCGGGTTGGGTCGATCCAGACCCGGTGCCACGACTTCAAAAAGGGTCTCGATCTCCGGTACCGATTTGAGGATCTCACCGACGCCGCGCATATAGCCGTCGGTGTACTGCATGGTGGAGCCTTCGGGTGCCACCACAAATGCCATGAAGAAGCCGCGATCCTCTATCGGGGAGAGCTCGGATTTGAGTTGCAGAAACAGCCAGCTCATCGCGACGAGCACCGCCACGAACGAAACGACGATCAACCAGCGGGCGCGAAGCGTTCCGCGCAGTAGCCGTCGATAACCGCGGTTCATCCCCTCGAAGAATCCTTCGGTCTTGTCGTAGAGCCAGTTCGATTCGTGCTCCTTGAGCACTTTCGAACACATCATTGGCGTCAGCGTCAGCGCAACGAAGCCCGAGACCAGGACCGCGGCCACCACCGTCATCGCAAATTCGATGAAAAGCTGGCCAACGCGGCCGGTCATGAACACCAGCGGCGTAAACACCGCCGCAAGCGTGATGGTCATCGCCACCACGGCAAAGCCGATCTCCTTGGCACCTTTGAGCGCCGCCTTGTACGGCGGCAGGCCTTCCTCGATCTGCCGGTGAATGTTCTCCAGCATCACGATGGCGTCGTCCACGACCAGGCCGACTGCGAGCACGATACCCAGCAGCGTGAGCACGTTGACCGAGAATCCGAACACATAAAGGAAGAAAAATGAGCCGATCAGGGAGACCGGGATCGTAACTGCCGGAATCAGCGTTGCCCGGAAGCTGCGCAGAAACACGAAAATCACCAGAACCACCAGTGCCAACGCTTCCAGTAGCACCTTGTATACGGAGTTGATTGCGGCTTCGATGAACTGCGAGGTGTCCACCGCCACCTTCATGCTCATGCCTTCAGGGAGGCCGGCTTTGAGGCGCGGGACCAATTGCCGGACCTTCTGCGCGATAGCAAGCGTATTGCCGGTCGACTGTTTGACGACGCCGAGGGCAATGGCCTCATTGCCGCCGACACGAACGATCTTGCGGTTTTCGTACGGTCCGGGCGCGGCGCGGCCCACATCCTTGAGGCGGATCGGATAACCCGCCACTTCACGGATGATCATATTGTTAAACGCCTCGGGGCTCTGCAGATCGGTCTCGGCAAGCACCGTCAACTCCCGTTGCGTGCTTTCGATGCGTCCACCCGGCGAGTCGAGGTTCTGCCGGCGCAGCGCTTCCTCGACATCCTGTGCGGTCATGCCGTGCGCGGCGAGCCGCTCGCGGTCCAGCCACACGCGCATCGAGTACCTGCGCTCGCCACCAATGATGACAGTCGCGACCCCTGGAACCGCCTTCATGGGATCGGTGAGATAGCGGTCCGCGTAGTCGGTCAGTTCCATCGGCGTGTGGCGGTCGCTGGTAACCGCGACCCACATCACCGGCCAGGCATCCGCCTCGATCTTGTTGACCACGGGATTGTCCGCCTGGTCGGGCAGCAAGGCCTTTACGCGTGATACGCGGTCGCGCACGTCGTTGGCGGCTGCCTCGACATTGCGATTGGTCACGAAAGTAACTGTGATCTGACTGACTTCCTCCCGGCTCTGGGACTTGATGGTCTTGATGCCTTCGATGCCGGACAGCGCGTCCTCGATCGGGGTCGTGATCGTGCTTTCGACTACCTGGGCGGTGGCGCCTTTCAGCACGGTGCGCACCGAAACGATCGGCGGATCGATCTTCGGGTACTCGCGCACTGCGAGCCGGTCGAACGCAATGACCCCGAGCAGCACAATGAGCAGGCTCATCACCGTGGCGAGCACCGGGCGCCTGATCGAAATATCGGATAAGACCATGGTGAATCCTCTGCTAAGTATGCGGCGGGTTAACCAGCCTTCTTGTCACCCGGCGCCTGTTGCTGCGCAGGCGCCCCTATCACCGTTACCGGAGCACCATCGCGCAGCTTGATCTGGCCTTCGGTTACGACCGTATCGGCGGCGCTCAACCCCTGGATGATCTCCACGCGCCCGGGCTGGCGATTGCCAATCTGGATTTTGGTCAAGGCCGCTTTGCCGTCTACGACGCGGAAGACGAAATTGTCATGACCTTGCGGCCAGATCGCCTGCTCGGGAACGATGATCGCGTTCGGTCTGTTGGCGAGCGTGATGGCCACGCGCACGAACATGCCGGGTTTCAGTTTGTTTTCCTTGTTCGGAATGCGGGCACGCATGAGGATCGTGCGGGTCTGTTCGTCGACCACCGGCTCCACCGCATAGATGCGTCCGCGGAAATCCTCGCCGGGATAAGCGTCGAGCCGGACAACAATTTCCTGATCGGGTCGCAGCTTGGACATGTATAACTCGGGAATGCGAAAATCGGCCTTGATGGTGCCTATGCTCTCGAGACGGACTATGTCCGTGCCGGCTTTCACGTAGGCCCCCGGGCTGATCATGCGCAGGCCAACGGTACCCGAGAATGGCGCACGCAACACGGTCTTCGCTATGCGCGATTCTGCTTCGGCAAGACGCGCCTTGTGTCGCGCAACGGCGCCAAATTGAATGTCCAGGGCATCCTTGCTGATGAATTTTTGCTCGTGCAGTTCCCTGGTGCGGGCCAGGCGCTGCTCTTCGGTCTTGAGATCGGCACGCACGGCAGCAGCCTGGGCTTCATATTCGGTGCCGTCGATCGTGACCAGCCGCGTGCCTGCGGTGACCGCATGGCCTTCCTGGAAATTCAGGGCGACAATTCGACCGTCGATCTCGGGACGGATGATCACGGATTCTTCGGCAAGCAGCGACCCGACCGCCGTCACTTCGTCCGACACTTTGCCGACTTCGACCGGTACTGCCTTGACCGGCAAGCCGCTGGGTTTCGGCGCCTGGGCCTGGGCCGCAGGCTTGGACCCATCGGTCTTCTGCCCCGCGGTAGCATCATTCTTCTGACCACAACCGGCGAGAATCGCTGCAGTGACCAGCGCCGCAAGAATCGCTACATTAACCATGGTCGGCCTATGCACAACGTACCTCTAGAATTCAGGTCGACGGCCTTGCTCGCGGCCGCTTCGACAAGTGGAAAAATTATTGCCAGCGAAAAAATCCTCGCTGGCAGCGGACCGCCGGAGATGACCTTGAAAGCGTCATCAGTGCCAGCGGCATTCATTTTCTTGCTGACTCGTCGGTCAGTTATTTGTAGATAATAGCCCAGTTTTTCAGTGGCCACCATGAGAATTTCGCTGGATGCACTTTTGGTTCTGGATTCCATCTCCCGTAACGGCAGCTTCGCTGCGGCCGGAGAGGAATTGCATCGCGTCCCCTCGGCAATCACCTACACCATCCAGAAGCTCGAGCAGGATCTCGATGTGAAGCTGTTCGACCGCAGCGGCCACCGGGCGCGCCTGACCGAAGCCGGCGAGGCGCTGCTGCGCGAAGGACGCCATCTTCTGCGCGCGGCGACCGACCTGGAATGCCGCGTCAGGCGCGTTGCCACCGGCTGGGAGGGCGAACTGCGCATCGCCGTCGATGACCTGGTGCCGACGGAACGCCTGCATCCCTTGCTGAAGGATTTCTATATCCAGGGTTCGGGTACACGCATCCGCCTAACGATGGAGGTGCTGGGCGGCGGCTGGGATTCCCTGCTGAGCGGAAGAGCCGACCTGGTGATCGGGGCGCCCGGCGATGCGCCGCCCGAGGGCCTCCTGGCGGTCGAACCAATGGGAAAGTTCGAATTCGTTTTCGTCGTCGCGCCCGATCATCCCCTCGCCACCGCGAACGAACCATTGTCGGCGCAGGACATCCTGCAGCATCGCGCGATTTCCACAGCCGACACGTCCCGCAACCTGCCGCCGCGCACGTCCGGCCTGCTCGACGGACAGGACGTGCTGACTGTGCCGACGATGCGTGCCAAGGTTGCCGCGCAGATCGCCGGGTTGGGCGCCGGTTATCTGCCCTTGCTTTGGGCGTCGCCCCACATCGCGGCCGGACGGCTGGTCAGGAAGGATGTCGAGGGACCAAAATCGATGACCAATGTCTACTTCGCGTGGCATCCACGCCAGGCCGGCAGAGCGCTCAAGTGGTTTCTAGACCGGCTGCGCGACAAGGCAATTCAGCGATACGTGTTGGGTGAGTCCGGAACGTATCCGGCGGCCGGCGGCTGACGTTTTATCCTGGAAGAAACAGTTTCACCGCCAAGGACGCCAGGGACGCCAAGGAAAACAAGTGCATGGATTTCTCAGCCCCTTAACTCTTTGGGTGAGTTCGGTCAGACATGCCTATCGCCTTCCTTTGCGTCCGTGGCGTCCTTGGCGGTGAATGAACTGCCGGATTCAGGATTATTCCAAATTGCCGCGTCTCATCGCCGGGCAGACGCGATGCACGGCCAGCGATTCCCGAGCCAACCTTTCCTGTTCGATCTCCGACTGCACGCGCTCCATGTCCAGCGCCAGGATGCCATCGAGCAAACGGGTCAGGCGACCTGCGTCTGGCAGGCCCGATTCGAGGTGCATCACGATGCGCCTGCGGAAGATCGCAGCCGCGGTCCCGTCGAGACCGAACATGTCAAATAGACCGCGGCTCTCGCCTTGAACCTGCGCAAAGGCGACGC
>JANMYN010000417.1:0-2821 GCA_031382195.1 Betaproteobacteria bacterium | reverse complement strand
GCTAGTGCCGGATTTTCGCGGCCGGCTGGAGATTGCCCTGGAGAAATTGTCCGCCTGCCCGCCGGATGTGATGAACCACAATCTGGAAACCGTGCCGCGGCTCTACAAACAGGCGCGCCCCGGTGCCGACTACCTGAATTCCCTGAAGCTGCTGAAAGACTTCAAGTCGGGATTCCCCGACATACCGACCAAGTCCGGCCTGATGCTGGGACTGGGCGAAACCGACGACGAGATTCTGCAAGTCATGCGCGACCTGCGCGGCCACGACGTGGAAATGCTCACGCTGGGTCAGTATCTGCAGCCCACGCGCGGCCACTTGACGGTGCTGCGCTACGTAGCCCGCGCGCTTCAGTCAATTCGAGCACGAAGCGCTGGCCATGGGCTTCCGCCATGCCGCCTGCGGACCACTGGTTCGCTCGAGCTATCACGCCGACCAGCAAGCTCACGACGCAGGCGTCGTAAGTGAGTGAACAGCGAACGGTGATCAGTTAACCGTGCAAAGCAAAGCAGGGAGGAACTCGCGATGCCCGGAGACAGACCGCACTACAAGCTGGAAGCCTGGAAAGAGGCAATGGCTCTCGTTTCGCTAACTTATCGTGTAAGCCAAGCCTTCCCGAAGGAAGAAATTTACGGGGTCACTTCCCAACTACGACGCACTGCGGTATCGATTCCCAGCAATATTGCAGAAGGTGCCACCAGGCACGGTTCGAAGGAATTTGCACAATTCCTGAGTATTTCGATGGGCTCAATCAGCGAACTCAAAACACAATTGCTAATTGCGCTTGATCTCGGCTATCTCGATAGGGATTCGCCAATCTTCGAGAAACTGGAGACAACTTCCAGACTGCTCAGCGGCCTGAACAGGAGTGTCCGAACCTGAAAGAAGTGGCGAATGCTTCTTTAAAGTCACTGTTTACCGAATTCAATTCACCGCTTTGGACACGCCGTTACCGATCACTGTTCACCGATTACCGTTCACCCTTTGGCGAGCTCGCGCTCTATGAGCGCGCCAAGCTTGCCAAAATCGGGTTCGCCCTCGAAGCGTTGCACGATCTTGCCACGCCGGTCCACCAGGAAAGTGGTCGGCGTACCGCGTACGCCACCGAACGCCTGCACGGCCTTGCCGAAAATATCCAGCGTCACGCGAAACGGCAGTTTGTTCTGCTGCGCGTAGGCGAATACCCGGTCCGGCGGATCGTAGGACATTGCCACGGCTACGGTTTCCAGGCCCCGCGCGCGATATTTTTCGTAGGTCTGCACCATCTTTGGCATTTCGCTGACGCAAACCGTACAGGATGTCGCCCAGAAATTGACCAGCACGACCTTGCCCCTGAGCGACGACATCGCGAATTTTTCGCCATTCACGCCGATGAAATCCACTTCGGCCGTGGCAACCGGACGGTTCCAACCCGCAAATACGCCGGCCGCCAGTGTGCCTAGCGCCAGCACAATGGCGAACAATGTAATTTTTCTGTTGGCTGTCATGCGCGATTCATTCGATTCAATCAGCAATTTTACCAAGCCTGCGGACCAACAGTCCCCGTGATCTCAGGCGGCCGCTGCACGCGCTAGCAATTCCAGCAGCGGTGCCCACGACTTGCGGTCTTGGGCCTGTCCCGCGGAACGCGCCGCCGATTGATAGATCGCGTAGTCCTGCTCGATGCGTCGGGCTGCCTGCAGAAGGCTTGCGGCGCTCATCGTGTCAAGTTCAACGCCCGCGCCGTAAGGCTTGATCAGTTCGGCGCTCCAGGTGCCCGCAGTTGCAACAATCGGGCAGGCATGCGCGAGGGCGTCCAGCGTGACACCGCTGACCCGATCGCGGAATTCGTTCCGGTCGTAAGGTTGCAGGCAGATGCTGCCCGCAAACAGGCCCGAATATTCCTGCGGCGTCAGGGTCTGCGGCACCAACGTGAGCGCTGAATATCCGGCGGCTTGCAGCCGTGCGATGTCCGACCGTGTTTGCGCGTCGAGCTTGCCATAATGATCGGCAGAGACCTGCACCGCGATCGGCGTCCGCGCCCCTTCGCGGGCGAGCAGCTCGACCAGGTCCACTATCAGCGAGAAACCTTTGTCCCGACGGGCGGCACCAGCATAGAGCAGTTGACGGAACGGGGTCGAGATGTCGCCAGCCGAAGCCGGCGGCGACGGATAGGGCAGCAGAATTACCTGAGCAAACCCACAGCGCTTGAAGGTGTCGACCAAGCTCGCAGTGGTCCCGAGGATGACAATATTGGGTTGGCGCAGCGCCAGTTTGCGCAGCGAACGCAGCTTGGTGGGTGTCTCGCGCAGCCAATGGAAATAGAGGAACACGCGATTGGGCGGAAGTTGGCCGCGAGCGACCAGATCGAACAACACCAGGTCGCTGCGCCGTGCAGTGGTGACCACAAGCGGTGCGCCGCTGCGCAATAATCGGCGATACAGCAGCCAAGCTTGCGGCAGGCGAATGCGACGTCGAAACGCCGGATAGTTTGTAACATGTGCTCCGAAGTCCATGCCCGCCGAACCTGTTGCGCTCCATAGGTTGATTGGCGTTCCGGACAGGGCATGGAACAGGCTCGTGACCAGACTGTAGCAGTGGCCTGAATAGCCTTCCAGCGTCGGCTCCACGACCTCGACCGGTTGCACGTCAGCTCTCCTGATGCAAGATTTTTCCGGCCGCTTCGATCACCGCGGTGGCCGGTAGCATTTGCAAACAAACGCTCTCGCTGCCTTCGTGACGGGCGCAGCCTTCCTCGAAACAAGGCACGCAGGCGCCGAAACCCTGTACCAGCGCCACGTTGCCGACTATCTGGGTGCCGCGCAACGCATAAGGAGACGCATC
>JANMYN010000050.1:0-2382 GCA_031382195.1 Betaproteobacteria bacterium | reverse complement strand
GTAGCGCACTTCGGCTTCGCGATAGATCGGCACGATCGGATTTACCACCAGTCCGGCCATGCAGGCGGCGAGGTTGATGGCCATGGTCTCGGTCCAGTTCGGCAACTGGAAACTGACGACGTCGCCCGGCTTCAATCCCATTGCCACGAAGGCGGCGGCGAGCTGCCGCGCCTGCGCGAGAATTTCGCCGAAGCTGATCGCGCGCTCGCCCTCGACCACCGCGATCCGATCCGGCGCACGCGTGCCCTCGCGGATAGCGCAGTCCGCCACGGTGACGTTGCGCCATGCACCGGCGCGCTTGTAGCGCAGGACGTCCTCGTCCGTCAGTCGCGTGACCCAGCCGCTCACATCAGTTCGCACGCGCGTCTTTCTGATCCATCGGCGGCCTTATCCACCCAGGTAAGCCTTGAGCAAGGCTTCGTTGCCGCGGGCGCCCTTCCACTCGCCCGGCCCGATTTCGTGGACGACATTGCCGAGCGCCATCACATAGGCGCGCTCGGCGCTTTCCACCGCCAGCGCCACGTTCTGCTCCACCAGCAGGATGCTCATTCCGCCACGCCGCAAGTTCGCCATCACGCCCACAATGTCGCGCACGATTTTCGGCGACAGGCCGGTCGACGGCTCGTCGAGGATCAGCAGTTCCGGGTGCAGCAGCAGCGCCCGCGCGATGGCCACCATCTGCTGCTCGCCGCCCGACAGCAGCTGGACCGACGCCTCGAGCCTTGCGCGCAGGAATGGAAACAGGTCGACCACGTCGTCGAGCCGGTATTTGACGTTCGCGGCACCGCGCCGTTCGCCGTACGCGGCGGCGAGTTCCAGGTTATTGCGCACCGTGAGCTCGCCGAACAGGTTGCGGCTTTCCAGCACGACCGCGATGCCGTGTCGCGTGCGCGCGTGCGGCGGCAGGCCCTGGATCTGCATGCCGTCGTGCGTGATGCGACCGCTGGTTGCCGGCAGCAGTCCGCAGATCGCGCGCACCAACGTGGACTTGCCGGCGCCGTTGGCCCCGATCAAGGCCACCGCCTCATTGCGCTCGATGGCGAGCGAGACGCCCTTCAGGACCGGAATCCCGCCGTAACCGGCCTCGATGTTCTCGATGCGCAGCATGGCTCGCTAGGCTCCCAGATAGGCCTCGCGCACGCGTGCGTCATGGCGGATCTCCGCCAGGGCGCCGCGCGCGATGATCTCGCCGAAACACAGCACGTGAATCTCGGAAGCGACGCTCACGAGATCCATGTCATGGGACACGAGCAGCACGGTAATACCCTCGGTGCTCAGGCGCTCGAGCACGCTCATGAGCTGGGTCACCTCCGCCGTGTTCAATCCCGAGGAGGGCTCGTCGAGACACAGCAGCCTCGGCTTGCCGATGGCCGCGCGCGCAAGTTCCACCAGGCGCTGTTGCCCGCCGGGAAGTTTTCCGGCAATACGCTCGCGCACCGCGGACAAGCCGAACTGCTCGCCGAGGGCGTCGGCGTACTCGCGGATCCTGCGCAATTCGGCCCGGGAGCCGAGAGTGCCGAGCAGGTTCGCCAGCACGCCGCTGCCGGTGTGCTTGTAGCAGCCCGCAATCAGGTTCTCCGCCACCGTCAGATGCGCAAACACCTGGGGTGTCTGGAATGTGCGCACCAGTCCCGCGTAGCTGCGCTGCGGCACCGATCGGCGGCTGATGTCGTTGCCGGCGTAGATCACCTGCCCCTGATCGGGGGCGAGGAATCCGGAGATGATGTTGAATAGCGTGCTCTTACCCGCGCCATTGGGGCCGATCAGGCCCACGATGCAGCCTTGCGCCACCTCGAGGTTGACGCCGCGCAGCACCTGCAGCCCGCGGAAGCTGCGCACGACGTTGCGGACTTCCAGGAGGTGGGCCATGACGGTCAGTCGTTCCCGCGCCGGCGCAGCGCCTGTTGCAGCGCGCCGCCGAAGCCTTCGGGCAGAAACATCACCGCGCCAATCAAACATGCAGCGAACAGCAGGGCGTGGATGTCTCCGAACCCGCTCATCAGGTGCGGCATCACCGTGACGAACAGCGCGCCCAGCACTGGGCCGGTGATGGTCCTGGTACCGCCGAGCACCGCCAACAGCAGGAAGTTGATGGCGCGGTCGACGCTGAAGCTGTCGACGCTCACGAAGGAAACGTAGTGGGCGAAGAAGCTGCCCGCCAACGCCCCGAGAATGGCGCTTAGAACGAAAATCTTCACCTTGAGCACATGGGTGTCGATGCCGAGCACTGCGGCTGCGGCGGGTGCGTCGCGCATCGCGCGCATGGCAAACCCGTTGCGGGACTTCAGCAGGTTGGCATGCAGCCAGAGTACCAGCACCGCCACGGGCCACACCAGATAGTAGAAGCGCTGCGGCGAATTCAGATCGAATCCGAACAGCGAC
>JANMYN010000370.1:0-11392 GCA_031382195.1 Betaproteobacteria bacterium | reverse complement strand
GCGGCGGCGAACACAACCCGCGGCACCCGCAGCAAAAGCGTCCGCAACCAGCCGCGAGAGTCGCCGGAATCGACATACAACAAGATCGAAAATCCGACCATCAAAAGTCCCGCCGCGACGTAATTCCAGCCTGGGTACTGTTGAAGCGTCATTGCGACTCGCGGCCACATGTGGGCTTCGGTCAGAACCGCATAGCCGATGAGTGCGCCACCGACACCCAAAAGCATCAGCCCCCAGACGATGGCGGGAAAGCCCGAGTGGCTCGGCGCAGTATCGCCGGTGTACAGGAGGCTCATCTCACGGGAATACAGCGCTTCAGCACCCGCGAGCGCAAGCCCCGCCCCGATCAGATAAATGCCGAGGAACGAATCCCTCATTACATCTAAATGGGTACTGGCCAGCAGGCCAATTGCACCCGCCAGGATCGCCGCATATTCGAGAAAAGTCAGAATCCGCAAGATCGTGCAAGTGTAGCCGCCCCAATGCCCCTGTCAATGAACACCACCGCGCAAGCCCAACCTGTCAGCCGCCTGCCCGCCGTGAGCCTGGACGCCCACGGGCACAGGCGCGTCGATCTGCGCGCGGTCATTGCGCTGGCTTTGCCGCTGTTCGTCAACAGCAGCATCCAGGCATTGCTGAACCTTACCGACACCTGGTTCATCGGCCGGCTCTCCACCGATGCCACCGCTGCCGTGGGCGCGTCGTACTGGTTCATGATCGTGGCCATTTTGTTTTTTGGCGGCCCCGGGCTGGCAGTGCAGACACTCGCGGCACAGGCTTACGGTGCCGGCAACAAGCGCTCCGCGGCGCGCGCGGTCTGGGCCGGAATACGCGGCATGATCTGGGTGGCGCCCGCGTTCGTCGTTATCGCCACGCTAGGCCCCACCATCATCGGCTGGCTCAGGCTCGATGCGCATGTCGCTCAACTCGCGGTCGAATTCTGGTTTCCGCGCGTGCTCGGCGGCGTATTCGCGGTGGGGGTCTGGAGCACCACCGGTTTTTTCAACGGCATCGGGCGCACACGCGTAACACTTGCGGTGATGACCATCGTCGCCGTTCTCAACGCGCTGCTCAACCAGCTTTTTATTTTCGAATTCGGCTGGGGCGTGGCTGGAACGGCTTGGGCGACGACCACCGCCATGGGTGTGGGCCTGCTGATCACGCTCGCGTTGTTTACATCCGCGGGCGTCGACGCAGAGTATGACTCCCGCAAGACCTGGCGCGAGAGCCGCGCCGAGCTGGGCCGGCTGTTCCGCGTCGGTTTTCCGATCGGGCTGTTTCCGGCAATTGATGTCGCCGGACTGGCGGCTTTTCAGGCTATGCAAGCAGCCGCCGGCGCAGTCGGCGGAGCCGCGACCCAGATCGTGATGATGCTGACTTCGATCGCCTACCTGCCGACGATGGGCTTCGCGCTCGCCGGCACCACGCTGGTGGGCCAGTCCATCGGCGCAGGTGACAAGGACTGGGCCAGCAAAACCGGCAACGCCACCATCAAGCTGGCTGTCGGCTACATGGGTTTCGTCACCGTGTTTCTCGCCGTCATCGGACCCTGGTTGATTCCGCTGTTCGTGAATGCGTCAGATCCGCATGCCGGCGCGGTGATCGCGCTGGGACGCACGTTGCTGTGGTTCGCCGCCGGCTACCAGATTTTCGATGGTCTGAATCTCGGCGCGGGGTTTTGCCTGCGCGGCGCCGGCGACATGCGCGTGCCGACGCTGGCGATCATTTTTCTATCTTGGTTCGTCTTCGTGCCATTCACTCACATGTTCACGTTCGCGCCGGGCGAGGGCTGGGTGGATTTTCTGCCGCAGTTTGGCTACGGCGCCATCGGCGGCTGGGCCGTCGCATTGGTTTACTGCTGTGTACTCGGCAGCCTGATTTACCTGCGCTGGTATTCCGGCGCTTGGCGCAGGATCAAGCTGCGATAAGATAGGCGTCACAAGTCGAAAACACGCCGCCGCCTGGCGGGCACCAAAAAACTCCGGAGGACATCCATGCAATCCCTGATTCGTCGCACCTGCTTTCTCATGCTGGCCGGCGCCGCTGTGCTCACTCAGGCCGGGCTCGCGCAGGCCGCGCCGTTGCCGGCAGCCAGTCCGGAAGAAGTCGGCATGTCCTCAGAGCGGCTCGCCCGGCTCGACGCCGCCATGCGCAAAGCGGTGGACTCGGGAGAACTGCCCGGCGCGGTCGTGTTGATCGCCCGCGACGGGCAACTGGTCTATGCGAAGAGTTTCGGCTGGCAGGATCGGGAGAAGAAGATTCCGATGCGCAATGACTCCATCTTTCGTCTTTACTCGATGACCAAGCCGGTCGTCAGCGTCGCCGCGATGATGCTGGTTGAGGAAGGCAGGCTCGGCCTGCAAGAGCCAATTTCGAAATATATTCCCGAGTTCAAGAGCATGAAGGTCGGCGTCGAATCGACCGATGCCGAGGGCAAGCCGACGCTGAAGCTGGTGGACGCAAAACGGCAAATCACCGTGCAGGACTTGCTGCGCCATACCTCCGGGCTGACTTACGGCGTGCTGGGTGCGCAGACTGCCGTAAAGAAAATGTACAAGGACGCCGAGATCTTCTCGCAGAAATGGGTGCTCGCGGATTTCTGCAAAGCACTGGCGAAACTGCCGTTGGCATTCCAGCCGGGCACCACCTGGGAATACAGCCATTCCACCGACGTCCTCGGCCGCGTGGTCGAAGTCGCAGCCGGACAGACGCTCGATGTGTTCCTCGCCAAACGCATTTTCGAACCGCTGAAGATGGTGGATACCGCGTTCCAGGTGCCGCCCGCAAAACAGGACCGCATCGCCCAGCCGATGCCCGATGTGTATAGCGGCAAGACCCCGGAACTGATCGATGTCACGCAGCCGGCGACGTTCTTCGCCGGCGGCCACGGCCTGGTCTCCACCGCTGGCGATTACCTGCGCTTCGCGCAAATGATGGCCAATGGCGGTGAACTCGAAGGAACGCGCATCCTCGGCCCGCGTACCGTCGAATACATGAGCTCGGATCACGTCAATGCACAGATCGACAAGGGCCAGACCTACCTTCCCGGCCCGGGTTACGGCTTCGGCCTGGGTTTCGCGACGCGAATCGATCGCGGCCAATCCGAGTGGCCGGGTTCGCCGGGCGACTACTATTGGGCTGGCTATGCCGGCACCTACTTCTGGATCGATCCCGAGGAAGAACTGGTGCCGGTGCTGATGACCCAGGAGCCGTTGCGGCGCCAGTACTATCGCGTCCAGTTGCGCAACCTGGTGTACCAGTCGATCCTTAAGTAATCCCCTCCCGCGCACCTGGAGACGGTGTCAGAATAGGCAAATGCGCGGGTTTTTTCTCACACCGATTCTATTCGCCGCAACGCTGATGCTCGCATCGGGGGGCCTGCGTGCGCAGGTCGAAAACGAACATGCCTTCCTGCTGGTCGCGACACCGGGCATGCTCGATGCCAACTTTTCCCAGACCGTCGTGCTGGCGATGCGCACGGATGATGGCGGCCCGCTCGGCGTCATACTCAACCGCCCGACCACGGTCGAATTGCGATCGCTGTATCCGGACCGACCGGAAATCGCCGGGCGCCGCGACCTCATATTTCTCGGTGGCCCGGTACAGCCCGATGCGCTGCTGTTCGCGTTCCGTACGCCGCGCAAGCCGTCGAAGGGCCTGTTCGTCGCCGACGATATCTACATAAGCGGTTTCAGCGAAGTTTTCGGGGAGATATTGCAGCACCCGGAGGACGCGGGCCAACAGCGCTTCTTCAGCGGATATGCCGGTTGGGCGGCGGGCCAGCTCGAAAACGAAATCGTGCAAGGCGGATGGTATGTGCTGCGTTTCGATGCGAGGGCGCTCTTCGACATGAATCCGCTGACCCTGTATCGGGATTTGCTTGAACGCGCAGCCGCTCCGCGCATCGAAGCTGCGCGCGGCATTGATCTGGCGCGCGCCAAGGCGCGCTGATTTCCGGTTCGCGCCGCATTCCCGACATGCTGCCTGCTCCGCTCTTCTTTCCGATGGGGGATCAGGCGCTGATCGTCGAATTCGGCGATCGCATCGACCCCGCCCTCAGCGCGCAGATCGCGGCCGTCGCAAAGCAATTGCGCGAGGCGCTCCCGATCGGCGTGATCGACATCGTTCCGGCCTATTCAACCCTGGCATTACATTACGATGCGGCTGCGGTCGGCGCCGGCATGTCGCCCTATGACGCCCTGGTCGAGACCATGGATGCCTGGCTCAAGACACAACCCGCTGCGGCGCCGCCGGTCGGCCCCCTGATCGAGATACCCGTGTGCTACGGCGGCGCATTTGGCGAGGATCTGGAGAGGCTCGCGGAAAGCCGCAACCTGTCGGTCAAAGAGGTCGTCGCGATTCACAGCAGTGCCGCTTATTACGTTCACATGCTCGGCTTCGTGCCCGGGTTCGCGTATCTCGGCGGACTCGATGCCCGGCTCGCCACGCCGAGGCGGGACACGCCCCGGCCGCATGTGCCAGCCGGAAGCGTGGCGATTGGCGGCGAGCAAACCGGCGTTTATCCGCTGGACACGCCGGGCGGTTGGCACATCATCGGCCGCACGCCGCTGCGCTTGTTCAAACCCGATGACATGCCGCCGAGCCTGCTCAATGCCGGCGATACCGTGCGCTTCGTGCCGATCAGCGCACACGAATTCGAGGCGCGATCGAGGGCCGCAACATGAGCATCACCGTCCTCAAGCCCGGCTTGTTAAGTACCCTGCAGGATAGCGGTCGAACCGGTTTTCAGCACTTCGGCGTGCCGGTGTCGGGTGCAATGGATTTTTTTTCGCATCGCATCGCCAACATCCTCGCAAATAATAGTGCCGACGACGCTACGCTCGAGATAACGCTGCGCGGCCCGCGCCTGCGTTTCGAGCACGATGCGTTGATCGCATTGTGCGGCGCGGACCTTGCTCCGACCATCGATGGCATCATCGCGCCAGAAGGAAAAGCCGTGCGCGTGCGCGCCGGCTCGGTGCTCGACTTCGGCGACAGCGTTGCCGGCTGCCGCGCCTATCTCGCGATCCACGGCGGGTTCGATGTGCCAGTGGTCATGGGCAGCCGCAGTACCTATGTCAGCGCGCGCATCGGCGGGCTGGATGGCCGCGCGTTGCGACGGGGCGACGTGCTGTCGCCTGGCAAGGCGACATCCTCTGCCTACCCCGGACTGTCACGCACGCTTGCCGACTCGAAACGCAGCTTTGCCGCCCCGAAATGGGCGGTCAACCAGCACATCGAAAAGCTCGGGCGTTCTCTCCAGATCGTGCGCATCCTGGCCGGCCGCCATTGGGATGCGTTTCCGAGTGCGGCGCGAGATCGCCTGACCACGGAAGAATTTCGTGTAGCGTCCGACTCGAACCGCATGGGTTGCCGCCTGCAGAGTACCGCCGATACTGCTGGCGGTGCAGGCGTTATTGCCGGCGGTCCCCGAGATATCCTGTCGGAAGCCGTCACTTTTGGCACAATCCAGGTTCCGCCTTCAGGCAAACCAATCGTGCTGATGGCGGACCGGCAAACCGTCGGCGGCTATCCAAAGATCGCGGAGGCGGCGGGTGTCGATCTGCACCTGCTGGCGCAATTGCGTCCCGGCGACCGGCTGCGTTTCGAGCTTGTGTCGCTGGCGCAGGCGCAGGCATTGTGGCTCAAGCGCGAACAGGAAATCATCACCATCCGCGAAGCAGTGGAAAAGCACCTGACCGAATGAAAACACTCGACCTGAACTGCGACATGGGCGAAGGTTTTGGCGCCTGGAGGATGGGCGACGATGCTGCGCTTCTGGACCATGTGACTTCCGCCAACATCGCCTGCGGTTTCCACGCCGGCGACCCCGGTACCATTCATAGAACCGTCGAACTTGCGCTGGAGAAAGGCGTCGCGATCGGCGCGCATCCCTCGCTGCCGGATCTGCAGGGCTTCGGCCGGCGCAGCATGAATGTGTCGGCCGAAGAAGCCTACGACTTGGTTCTGTACCAGATCGGCGCGCTGGCGGGTTTTGCTACTGCCTGTGGCGGAAAGTTGGCACACGTGAAGCCGCACGGCGCGCTCTACAACATGGCGGCAAAGGATGCCCGGCTTGCGCGCGCGATCGCCCGGGCGGTCAGGGATTTCGATGCAGCCCTTGTGCTGTTCGGACTGGCGGGCAGCGAATTGGTCCGCGCAGGCGGGCAAGCCGGCCTGAAAACCGCGAACGAAGTTTTTGCCGATCGCACTTACCAGGCCGACGGCAGCCTGACCCCGCGCACGCAACCGGATGCGATGATCCACGACGCGGATGCTGCCATTGCGCAGGTCAGACGCATGGTCGGCGAAGGGCGCGTGCGCAGCCAGCAGGGCAGCGACGTGCCGGTGCAGCCCGATACGCTATGCATCCACGGCGACGAACCGGGCGCAGTCGACTTTGCAAAGCGCATCCGCCAGGCGCTGGCTGCGGACGGCGTCCGCGTCGCGCCCATTGCTCGCTAGGAATACTTGATTCAACACCTCGACGCAAAGGCGCAAAGGACGCAAAGATCGCAAAGGAAACCGAAAAAAGGTGATCAAAAAGCACGTCTGAAGTGTCAGCGCGGCGAGTCTCGCCAATATCTGTTTTTATGACACTCCTTGGTTTCCTTTGCGTCCTTTGCGTCCTTTGCGTCCTTAAAGGGTACTCCGACGTGCTAGGCACGTAGGGTATCTGCGCCTTTGCGCTGAGATTTACATGGGGGAGACAAGAACATGCAGGACAAGCTGTTTTCGGTAGCGGACCAGGTCGTGCTGGTCGTCGGTGCGAGCCGCGGCATAGGTCGCGCGCTGGCCGAGGGATTTACCGAGCGGGACGCCAGAGTCGTGATTGCCGGTCGCGAGGCGGACACCCTCGCCGCCACTGCGAAGGAAATCTCCAAAGGCAGGCATCCGGTTGCGTTTGAAGTCTGTGACGTCGCCAATGCGGACAACGTTGCGAAACTGGTGAAGAGCGTCGTCGCAAAATTCGACCACATAGACACGCTGGTGAGCGTGGCCGGCGTGAACAAGCGCATGAAGGCCGAGAACTACACGATCGAGGAATATGACTGGATCGTGAACATCAACCTGCGCGGCGCCTTCGTGGTGGCGCAGGCGGTAGGCCGGCACATGATCGAGCGAAAGTCCGGGGCGATTATCAACGTCGACTCGCTCAATACCTATGCGCCGCTGGCCGGCGTCACGCCTTATGCAATAAGCAAGGCCGGCGTATTGATGATGACACGCGCACTCGCCAATGAATGGGGGAAACACGGCGTGCGGGTAAACTCGATCGCACCGGGTTTTTTCCCAACCGCGCTTTCACAGAAATTGTGGGCGCAGGAGAAAATGGCCAACTGGGCGAAGACCAATACGCCCCTTGGCAAACTGGGTGAAGTCAAGGACCTGATCGGCGCAGCGATTTATCTGGCCTCGCCCGCGTCCGCATTCGTCACTGGACAAACCCTGCGTGTTGACGGCGGCGTTACTGCCGGCATCACGTGGCCGATCGAACTATAGCCGCCAGAATCTCGGCGGAACAGCGACTTCGTGATCCCTATACAATTTCTGAAACCCTCGGCGCCCTCGCCCCTTTCGAACGATCGCACGATTCACACGTGGGACTGATTTTGCGCGCGGGAACACGCTTTGTCTCCGGAGAACGACAAGCGTTCGTCCATATCCCCGCGCGATCCGTTGTAGACTTCTTCCCAACATTTTCAATAGGCACTTTCCCGCCATGTCACGATTTCCGACCCTAGTGTTGTTCCTGCTTCTGCCGCTCGCCGCACAGGCCGCAGACGAAAAAATGCTCTACGTCGAATACCGGCTCGTCTCCAACCAGATTGCTGAGGACAGTTTCGATGCGCAGACGAAGAAACTGTGGCGCATTGGCAACAACTATCTTCGTTTCGAGGATGCGCCGAATCCGCAGACCAGGATCCACGGCCTGATCATCGTGGCGGAGCCCGACATCTGGATCGTCGACCGCAATACCAATCGGGCGCAGCACACGGTCGACCCGGGTCCGAACTACAAAATCCACTTTCCGCTGTTTGCATCGGAGGTGTCCGAAAAGTTGCGCGCGCTGGAATTCGGGCACGAGCTGGAATATTTTCGCGACAACGACGCAAAGGAGTTGCCCTCCCAGGACGTCGACGGCCTCAGGTGTAAGCTGTTACGGTTGCAAGTTGATGACCGCGAAGTCACGCTGTTCCTGATGACGAACGGCGCGCCTTTGCAGATCGCCGTGAAATCTCCGGGGTACGAATACGCGATGCGCTTCCTGCGCTACGAACCAGACCGTAAACCGGACAAACTGCTGTTTCAGCTGCCGCCGGGCGTGCAGCTCAAGAAATAAACTCGTGCATCAACTCTCTCACCGCGGAGGACGCGTATCGAGGCTTACCTATGGATGCGTGGTTCTTCTGGAAGTCCCTGAGTATCGGCCTGGCAGTCGCCGCGCCGGTGGGCCCGATGAGCCTGATGTGCATTCATCGCACGCTGGATAGGGGGCAAGGTGCCGGACTGGTATTCGGTGCGGGGGTGGCGGCGGCGGACCTGACTTATGCCGCAATCGCCGCGTTCGGTGTCACTGCCGTGTCTGCGGTGCTGCTGGCCAGCACGTTCTGGATCAATCGAATTTCCGGCGCGGTGCTCATCGCCTATGCGATCTATGGGTTCGCGACGCTGGCGTGATAACCTTGCCAACGTTCTCAGCAGCGGCACCCCAATCTGCGCCCAGGGCTCATAGAAAAGAAAATGTCGTGATACGCACAGTCGCCTGTTTACTGCTTACGCTGATTTATGCCGGTGCCGTGCGTGCCGACTATCTGCTCATACCCGACAGCCGCATAGTCGCCGCCGGCAGCGTGATGGACGTCACGCTGATCGTACCGAACGAATCCGAAGAGGAGCTTGCCGTTGATCTTCCTGCACGGCTTACTCTGCGTGCGCGCGGTGTAGCGGCCGCGCCGGAGATCGTGTTAAAACCCGCCGAATCGCAGCAGATGCAGGTCAGGATCAAGCCCGGCGCATTCCTTCGTGCACATTATGCCGGGCAGTTGCCAGACAGCCTGGTCGGCAACCTGGTGCTCGAACCGGTGGATTTCGACGGCTCGTCGCTGGGCATCTCGGTGTCGGGCGCGGCGAAGCCCGACCTGATAGTTCAGCCTGCGCCGGCCGGCGACTCCAGGGTCGACGCCACCGCATCCGCGCTCGGGTTGAGCGACAGGGACACGGCGCGATTCGTTTCCGCATTCTCGCCGTACGAGCCGAATTATTTTGCCATCGGGTCGAACGGGCCGACCAACGCCAAATTCCAGGTGAGCATGAAATTCCGGCTGTTCAACCCGGACACGCAAACACCGTTTCTGGAAAAACTCTACCTCGCCTATTCCCAGACATCGATCTGGGCGATCGGAACGTCGTCTGCGCCTTTCTACGATTCCAGTTACCGGCCGAGCCTGTTCTTTCTCGATGAGGACGTGTCGCTATGGCCATTCAGAAATCGGTCCCGGCTTAGTTTTCAGGCAGGCTTCGAGCACGAGTCCAACGGCAAGGATGGCGCGACGTCGCGCAGCATCAATATCGGCTATGTGCGTCCCACGTTGACTCTTCCCATCGCCGATCGGTATTTCGTATCGATTTCGCCGAAAATCTATGCTTACCTTGAAAAGTCAGACAATCCCGACCTCCCCTTTTATCGGGGTTACAGCGATGTGCTCGTGAAGATCGGCGAATCGGAAGGCGCCCAGCTAGCCACGACATTGCGAAAAGGCACCGGAGCCGATCCGTATAGCCTCCAGCTCGATCTTTCCTTCCCGCTGAAAACCGCAAGGCTCGGCAACCTCGGCGGCTATCTTCACCTGCAGTATTTCAACGGTTACGGCGAAAGCCTGATCGACTACAACAGCAGAGTCCGATCGCAATACCGCATCGGCCTGATGATTACGCGCTGAGCGCGCTTGCAGCCCACAAGCAGGCGCGGATGGAGTACTTTGCCTCCTGTCATGGCCGGCGGCAAAAGGGTTTTTCCGTACGATGCAAAAATGAAGACGTTTCTCCCTCGTCCCCTGCCTCTTCTGGTCACATCGGTCGCCGCCAGCGCGGTGTTTGCCTTCGCCGGCGAAATGCAACTGCCTGCGCTGTCGGGTGGCGACTTCACGGTCAGCGACGAATCGACCCTCGCTTATTCGTTACCCGGACCCGGGCTGGATCAGGTGCAACTTGAAGTCTTCGCCAATGGCAGGCAGGAGTTTCACCAGCGCTGGGTTGTTCTCGCCGTAATCGGCGGCAAATGGGGACGCGGACCGACGTCCAATGGGGAAACCTGCACCGACTGCCACGCCGGCAACGGCCGCGGACATGCGCCGGATTCCGCAAGAGAAACGCTTGCTTCCATGGTCGTGCGATTTTCGATCGTGGGCGAAGACGAACACGGCGGACCGCTGCCGCACCCGAATTACGGGGATCAATTGCAGAACCAGGGCGAACTTGGCCGCGCCTTCCCTGAGGGTAATGCCGCAGTCGCCTGGACAGAGCAGGGGCAAGATCTGGCTGATGGATCCAGCGTAACCATGCGCACCCCGACACTAAAGTTCAGCAATCTGGCTTTCGGTCCGCTCGGCGCTGACATTATGACGTCGGTACGCATCGCGCCTCCGGTAGTCGGCGCAGGGCTGCTCGAAGCCATTAACGAGAATACGGTGCTCGACATTGCGCGACGGCAACAGGCAACCGGCTTTAATGGCAGACCGAACTATGTCTGGGACGCAGAAAAGCAAACCGTGGCACTCGGCCGCTTCGGCTGGAAAGCCAATCAGCCCAGCCTCAGGCAGCAGGCCGCGTCCGCATTCCTGAACGACATGGGCGTCACAACCAGCGTGTTCAAGCGCGAGAACTGTCCGGCGGTCCAGACCGCCTGTCGCAAGCGTCCGACAGGCATGGTGCCGGAACAACCCGATCGTGCCTTTGACGAACTGGTTTTCCACATGCGTGCTCTCGGCGTGCCGGCGCGTCGCCGTGTTGACGATCCTGTCACCACGCGCGGCGAGCAACTGTTTGCGCAAGCGCAGTGCGCGGTGTGCCATGTACCCGTAATTAAAACAGGCAACTATCCCGCGCTCCCGCTGCTTGGCAACCAGGTCATTCATCCTTACACGGACCTCTTGTTGCACGACATGGGCGAGGGCTTGGCCGACGGCAGGCCGGATTTTCGCGCCGGACCGCGTGACTGGCGCACGCCCCCGCTCTGGGGCATCGGCCTGAGTCACAAGGTCAACGGCAATGCGTCGCTGCTGCACGATGGCCGCGCGCGCGATCCAACCGAAGCGATCCTGTGGCATGGCGGCGAAGCCACAGCCTCCCGCGATGCGTTCGTGCGCATGCCGAAGCTGGAGCGCGAGGC
>JANMYN010000361.1:0-3129 GCA_031382195.1 Betaproteobacteria bacterium | reverse complement strand
CCGCAAGCGCTGAATCTTTCCAGGCAGGACATGAAGGATCTGGCGAAGTATTACTCCAGCCTGAGTGGCGACCTCAAGGTCAAGTACTGAGCCTTCGTTCGCCTGAATAAAAAAGGAGCCATCGGCTCCTTTTTTTGTTGCGAGACTTGATAAGCGCTCACCGCAGAGGACGCGGAGAACGCGGAGGAAAAACAGAAACGGGTAAGAACATGTGCGATTGAAAAAGCAGGCCCGGTGCCGATATGACCATCGATACCAGGCTTTTACTCTCAAATGTTTTTTTGCTTTTGCCCTTCCTCCGCGTCCGCTGCGTCCTCCGCGGTGAGTGTTTTAGACGCAGTTATCCGAATCCGCGGCGGATGCACTCAAGATAGGCGGCCTCGTCTGGTGCTGCACGATCGCGTTGCGCGCGCCAGACCACTTCACCGAGACATTCCAGCAGCACATGCAGCGCATCATGTTCCGATGCGGCGCGGCCGGCCAGTTCACGATATGCGGCGCTGATGCCGCGCGGCTGGTCGATCGACAACTGCTCCGCGATCGCCAGATGCAGTGACAAGTGCAGAAAAGGATTGACCGCGCCGCTCTCCGGCGAGAAGTCGCGATCGAGATTGCGTTGGGCGTCGTCGAGCAAGGCATGGTGCTCGGGATGCAACAGAATGATTTCGATCGCGGGGCGTTCCAGCCCTTCCAGCGCAGCCTGCGAGCGATACTTGCCCCAGGTTTCGAAGAAAAATTGGCGAACGTCAGCGCGAGACGGGTTGAACATTGGTTTTGGTCTTGGTTTTGAGCTCGCAGAGGTCGCGGATCAGGCAGGTCGGGCATTCCGGCTTGCTCGCTTTGCAGACATAGCGCCCGTGCAGGATCAGCCAGTGGTGCGCGTCGCGCCGGAATTCTTCCGGCACGAATTTCAGCAGGCGATGCTCCACTTCGATCACGTTCTTGCCCGGCGCGATGCCGGTGCGATTGGCGACGCGGAATACATGGGTATCGACCGCGATGGTGGGATGGCCGAAGGCGGTGTTCAGGATGACGTTCGCAGTCTTCCTGCCGACCCCCGGCAGGCTTTCGAGGTCCTCGCGGCTCGACGGCACTTCGCCATCGAACTTCTCCGCTAGCAGGGCACAGGTGGCGATGATGTTCCTTGCCTTGGTGCGATACAGGCCGATGCGCTGGATGTAAGGCGTCAGTCCGGACTCGCCTAGTGCGAGGATTTTCTGCGGCGTGTTGGCCAGCGCAAACAGCTTCGCGGTGGCAAGGTTCACGCTCTTGTCGGTGGCTTGCGCCGACAGAATGACCGAAATCAGCAACTCGAACGGCGACTGATAGGCGAGTTCGGTGGTCGGCGCTGGATTGGCGGCGCGCAGCCTGCGAAAGATTTCCAGTCGTTTAGCGGGGTTCATTCAAAAAATCTACTAACCGCAGAGGCGCGGAGGCGCAGAGGAAACGCAGAGGAGTACAAGTGATGATTTCGGATATCAAATCGAAACATGCACAAGTTTAGCGATGAGCACAATCTGGGCGTCGGAATTGGCGATTCTCTCCCTATCAGCGACATTACCGTGCCCGCGACCATTTCCATGACAACACAACTTTTCTCATTTTTTCGCTTTCCTTTGCGTTTCCTCTGCGCCTCCGCGCCTCTGCGGTGAAAGGTTTTGTCGTTAGCCGGAACCGGCGCGGCGCGCGCGGGCGCGCTCGATGGCGGCCTGCACGGCGGCTTTTTTGCGATCGATGTCGTGACTGCCGGGCAGCCGCTCCAGGTGCGCAAGCTTGTCGTGCGCTTTCTTTGCCAGCCGCTGGCTGCGTTCCTCCTGCTCACGCGCGATGCGAAACTCATGAAAGCCGAATCGCTCCCGCGCAAGCGCCGCCATCTGCTCGACCGACTGTGACGCCAGCACCGCGGCGTGACGATTGCCGCGCTGCGCCAACGTATCGAGTTCGACCATGTCGATGCAATCCACCGGGCAGGGTGCAAGACAAAGTTCGCAGCCGGTACAGGATTCCGTGAGGACGGTGTGCATGCGTTTCGCGGCGCCGACGATGGCATCGACCGGACAGGCCTCGATGCACAGCACGCAGCCGATGCAGCGCGACTCGTCTATCAATGCGGCAGCTCGTGGTTTCTCGCTGCCGTTCGACGGGTTGAGCGGCTTTTCCGCGCGGCCGAGCAAGCGCGCCAGATTGCCAATGACCGCCGTACCGCCCGGGGGGCACTGGTTGATGTCGGCATCGCCTTGGGCGAGCGCTTGCGCGTACGGACGACAGCCCTGGTATCCGCATTTTGTACATTGGGTCTGCGGCAGCAGTGCGTCGATGGCGTCGATGAGTTCGGAGTTCACGGCCGGAGTTTACCCACTAAACCATAAACCCGACGACCCGCAAAGGTGTAGAGAACCTAAAGAAAACCGAAAATCTCACCACGAAGACACGAATACCCTCGCGTTAGCGTGGAGTACCCTTTTAGGGCGCGAAGGATCACAAAGAAACACGAAATTTACTGATCTGGTTTTCTTCGTGAGTCTTCGTGCTCTTTGTGCCTTCGTGGTAAGCCTCCCGGTGTTGTTCTTCTTTGCGTTCTTCGTGCCTAAAAGGGTACTCCGACGTGCCACGCACGTAGGGTATTTGCGTTGAGGTTTAAGTGTCAGGAAGTCTGACGGTGGCCAGTGTGGATCAGGCAACGGTCGATCCATTGCGCGGTGAGCTTTTCCTGCACCGAGTTCTGCGTGAGCCGCGCGGCGAGGCCGGGGAAATCAACCCGATCGAGCGGCTGATCCTGGTTGAAGCAGGAGAACACGTAAGTGCGCTCGCCGGTGGCGGGATCCACCTGCGGCTGCAGGCACTGCGCGCAGATCTCCTTCATCATGCATTGCATCGGCGAGTTGATCGAGCCGATCGCAAAGTGATGCGGCTTCATGTGAGCCGCCAGTACACCATGGCGTGCCGCGGCGACCGCGGCCATCATGCGATCGGAGCCGATTGCAATGATGCGATCCGCGGCATTGAAGGCGATCGGTTGCCCGTCCAGTTTGCCGGTGGCGTAGGCCGCCATGGCCTGCACGATGTTGCCGACGAAGCTGCGGTCGCCGGGGCGACCCGGCGCAAATCCGGGTGCCTCGTCGCAGCACC
>JANMYN010000352.1:0-6592 GCA_031382195.1 Betaproteobacteria bacterium | reverse complement strand
GAGAGCATCCGCGGCCAGTTCTACAAGGACGATCGATTGGACTTGCATTTGAGCGTGAACGGAACGATCCCGGCGAACAGCAGCGAAAATTCGGCGCGGCGCGGCATGCCCGATCTGGATCCGACGCTGGAAATCGGACCGAATCTGACGGTCATGCTGCTGCGCTCCGATACAACGCATCTGAACCTGCGCTTCCCATTGCGCGCCGTCATCGCCACCGACCTGTCCCACGTTCGCGATGAAGGCTGGGTGTTTCAACCCCAGATCAATGTGGATTTCTACGACCGCTTTCCCGGTCCGGGCTGGAATCTTGGATTCGCCGCCGGGCCGCTATTCGGCAACACGCGTTATCACAATTATTTTTATGGTGTGGCGCCGCAATTCGCCACGCCGGAGCGGCCCGCTTACGAGGCCGGCGGCGGCTATGCCGGCATGCAATGGATTACCGCTTTGAGCAAGCGCTACCCGTCGTACTGGGTGGGCGGCTTCGCGCGCGCCGATACGCTATCCGGCGCCGTGTTCGAAGCCAGTCCCCTGGTGCGTCAAAAGGAATCGTATGCCGTGGGCGTTGCGATCGCTTGGATTCTCGGGAAATCGCAGAAGACGGTCGAGGCGCAAGAGTGAATGCATGGGCGCAAGACAATGAGTAAATCTTCACCGGAAAATCGCCCGGAGCCCGCTACGGCAAGGCAAGGCGGGACGATGTCGCAAGGTTCACCGGAACGCGACGTCGAGCGGGCGCCGCTATGGAACCTGGCGCGCCTGGTCTACGAATATTTCGTTCACTATTTCGGCTACCTGTACTTCGGCGTCGGATGTGCGCTGGTCTCGCTCGTCAGCACGGTGTTGCACCCGCTCCTGCCCGGCCGCTTCGGCGTACCCCTGGGACGATGGATGACGGGCGTGCATTTTCGCAGCTTCCTGGCACTGCTCCGGGCCAGCAGGCTGGTGCGTATCGACCTGTCTGCGCTCGATCAGCTCGTCGGCGAACGCTCGATCATCATTGCGCCCAACCATCCTTCCCTGCTGGATGCGGTATTCATCATCTCTCGCCTGCCGCAGACCGCCTGCATCATGAAAGCCGGGATATGGGACAATTTTTTCCTTGGAGGCGGTGCGCGACTCTCGGGCTACATTCGCAACGACGCCCCGATAAACCTGATCCGTCAGTCGGTGGGCGAACTCAATGCCGGGCATCAGTTACTGGTATTTCCGGAGGGTACGCGAACGCGCAAGAGGCCGATCAACGCTTTCAGGGGCGGGTTTGCGCTGATGGCGAAGAAATCCGGCGCGCCGGTGCAGACGGTCTTTATCGAGACCAACAGCGCGTTTCTGTGCAAGGGCTGGCCGCTCTTGAAAAAACCGGACTTCCCGCTGTGCTATCGCGCCCGCCTGGGCATGCGCTTTAGTGCCGAAGGCGATGTGAAGGCATTCGTGGCTGACCTGGAAAGCTACTATCGCGCGGAACTCTCCGCTGCCGGCCCGATCGAGCCACCCGCCGCCCGCGCGTCGCGCCGCCCCCCGGGGTCCCGGGTCGGGTCATAGGCGCGACCGTCTAGAATGGCGGCTCAGCAAACTCGGCATGAGGCCGCCACATAACTCCAACAAAATACGCAAATCGACATGCCTGCTCGCTCCCAGACGCATTTGGTTCTGATCCCCAGTTTCGACACCGGTGACAAGGTCCTGCAAACGGTCCGCGAGGCCCGGCGTTCCTGGGAGCCGGTGTGGGTCGTGGTTGACGGGAGTACCGACGGCACTGCCGAACGCCTGCAGGCACTGGCCCGCGATGATGCAGGACTGCGGGTGTTCGTGCTCGCCCGCAACCAGGGCAAAGGCGCCGCGATTCTGCACGGCCTGCGTACGGCGGTGGCGCTGGGCTACACACACGTACTGACGATGGATGCCGACGGCCAGCACCCGGCTGAGCACATCCCCGCATTCATGCAGATGTCGGCGCAGGGGCCCGACGCACTCGTGCTGGGCAAACCAGTGTTCGACGCGACCGCACCGAGACTGCGGGTGGTGGGCCGGCGCATTTCCAACTGGTGGGCAAACTTGGAAACGCTGTGGACGGGCATCGGCGACTCGCTGTTCGGCATGCGCGTCTACCCGGCGCGGGCGCTGCTCAACGTCATGGAGTCGCGTCGCTCGATGCGGCGCTTCGATTTCGACGCCGAAGCCGCCGTAAGGCTGGTATGGGGCGGCATGTGCCCGGTCAATCTGCCCGTTCCGGTCCGCTACTTCCGGCCCGAGGAAGGCGGCGTATCGCATTTCAATTACGTCCGCGATAACGCGCTCCTCAGCTGGATGCACCTGCGACTGCTTGTCGGCTTCCTGTTGCGCCTGCCGCTGCTGCTGATTCGCCGGTATCGTTCCCGGACGAGCGCGGCAACCGACGTGCGTGCCCAATGACGATGGTGCGCACATTGCCGCCCGCGGGCAATTTTTCTGAGCGCGTTTCGGCAATCCGCCCTCGCGGCTAACGCGCCCGATCATGCCGACCGTTTCCAGGCGCAGCGGCAAGGACGAGCGGGTGGCGCTGTATCCGCCGGAGCTCCTTAGTCATTTCGACGATTCTTTCGTTGCCTCCTTCGATCTTTTCGAGGAGTACATCGGGCGGTTGACCCTTTCTGTGTTCCAGACCACCGGGCTGGCAGCAGCCTGCCAAAGCGAGACCACTGCACGGCAGGCCGTCGCGCGTGCCGGATTGGTGACTGGCGCCGCGCTCGTGCCTGCGTCATGGATTCTGGCGATGCTCGCCTCGCGCAATTGGATCGGGATGCGGACCGGCGCGAACGGCGAACGGCTCTATTGCATCGACAAGGCACTGCCGGTGCTCGATGCGGAGGAAATTCTCGAACGGCAGCGCGCGCACGATCCGCGCTGCCTGCCCAGCTATGAAATAGCGGCCTTGGCGGCGGCGCATTATCCGACCGTACTACGCGGGCAGATTTCCGGTGAGCAGGCCCTGTTCGGCCCGGAAGGCATCATTCCCTGGGTGAAGTACTTTTCCAACGACAATCCGCTTTACGCCATCAGCAATATCGTCGGGGCGATCGCTGCGGCGCAGGCCCTGCCGGGCGATGCGACGGCCATTCTGGAAATCGGCGGCGGGTTGGGCAGCGGTGCCGACACGCTGCTTGGCCAGCTCGAACGCTGCGGGCGCACGGCGCAACTTTCTTCCTATCACCTTACGGAAGTATCACCGCTGTTTCTCAAGCGCGCCCAGCGCAACCTCGCGGCACGGCACCCGCGCTGCCGCTTCGCGTTTTCTGCGCTGGACATCGATCGCCCCTTTTCGCAAGCCGAGATCCCTCCGGACACCTACTCTCTCGTCTACGGCGTCAACGTTCTGCATGTCGCGCGCGATCTCGCAGAGACGCTGCGCGAGTTACGCAATGCGCTCAGCGCTGACGGCATGCTGGTCATGGCCGAATGCGTACGTCCGAATCCGCATACGCCGCTGCATCTGGAGTTGGTGTTCAACCTGTTGAGTTCGTTTCGCGATGCGCTGCTGGTACCCGAATGGCGCCCGAACGGCGGTTTCCTGACGCCGGAACAATGGTCGGCCGCGCTCCAGGCCAATGGCTTCGAGGATGTCCGCATCTATCCCGACATCGCGGCGATTCGCGACGCTTATCCGAGTTTCGTCGTCGCGGCCATCGTCGCCAAAAAGGCATGAACGCAGTCATCGAGGTGCCCGCCGCCGGCGCTTATTTCGAAGGGCACTTTCCGGGACGGCCGATTCTTCCGGGCGTAGCGGAGCTCACGCTGGCTCTCGACGCGCTTGAACGCGAGGCTCGTCGGCCGATCCCGATTCAAGGCATCGCATTCGCGCGTCTGCGTCAACTCGTTTTGCCCGGAGACCGTCTCGAACTCGCGGCTCGCGAACAGGATGCCGCGCGATTGCGCGTCGACGTGAAGCGCGCAGGCGTGCTCGTCGCCAACGCGGAATTCATACTTGGCACACCGGAAATGTCTCGCGATGGATGCACCGCCTCCCTGGCATCGACACTGCAGGGCGATATTATTCCCCGGCTCGATGAGCTATTGCCCCACCGCCCACCCATGCGTTTCCTGACGTCGATCCTGCAGGCGTCGCCGCAGGGCCTCGTCTGCGCGGCCCGCATACCGGGCGAGTGCGCGCTGGCATCCGGCGGCTACGCATCGCCAGTTGCCGCGGTCGAAGCCGCAGCGCAGGCGGCAGCGGCATGGGAAGCATTGCGACGCTGGCGGGATGCAGGTCATGCCGCGCCGCGGATCGGTTACCTGGTCGCCCTGCGCGAGCTGGCCTTTTACACGGACCGCGTACCGGCGGATCGGGATGTTCTGGTGTCGGTCAACCTGGAAGCGGCGGCGCCGCCGTTGACGCACTACCGGATCGAGGTCTCGCTGGAAGGAGTACTGGTTACGCGCGGCAAGATTGCGACCTTTCTTGCCGCTGATCACGCGTGATCATCAAGGCGGCTGTGGCAATCGCGCAGTAAGAATCGCCGCAAACACCAGACTCAGGAACGCGCCAGTCGCCACCGTCGCGCCGATCGCACTGAGCACCGGCGTGGCGGCGAACCCGAGGACGCCGAAACCGGCGACCGTGGAAAGATTGCAGAACAAAACCGAAGTGGCGGTGCGCTCAGGATCGGCTGCACCGGGGCTGCCGCGCTCGAAGAACAACGAGTAGTTCGACCCGACGCCCACGACCAGCAGCAGCGCCACCAGATGGAAAATGTTCAGGCGTACGCCGGTCGCGAGCAGGATGCCCGCGGTGACCAGCACCGCTGCGGCCAGCGGCGCAAGCACATCCCAGCTGCGCCGGACTGAACGCAGCGTCACCAGCAGCAGCACCGCGATCGCCACCGCGCCGAGTAAGGCGAAGCCAAGGGCCCGCAGCCGGTAGCCACGGTACAACTCATCGAGTTCACGCTTCATGTTGAGCAACACCACCTGCGCGCGATCGTGCTTCGACAGTCCCGATTCCAGCAATTGCGTGTTGGACACGTCGCGCAGCGGCATCATGGCGAACCACCCGCCCTGGCGCTGTGCGAGCAAAGCCTGCAACTTCAGTCCCAGGCCGGTTCCCGCCAGGTCCTGCGATGTGACAGGCGCACGACGTTTCGCCGCCCGCGCATCTTCGACGAACGCGGCAAAGGTACCCGCCCGGAACGGCAGGCCGACTGCAGCAGCTGCCAGATTGCGCGTCAACGTGGCGGCATCGGGTATGGCCTGTTGCCGCGCGCGTTGGGTCGCGGCGCTGGGTAGATAAAACGCCGGCGAATCGAAATCCGCCAGCACGCCTTCGGCCTGGAGCGAAGTGAGCGTCGCGCCGACCCGCTCGGCCGTTTCAAGCACCGCCTGCTCCGAAGCGCCTTTCACGACGATCAACGGGCCGACATCGGGCGCGCCCAGATCAGCGCGCATCTGCTGGTCGAGTCGTTGTATCGACAGCGGCACCGGGCTCAGACTGGAGAGTTCATCGTCCCAGACTGTCGATCCCCTGATCGCAAGCCATACAACCGCTGCGATTACCAGCACCAGCAACGTACTACGCAAGCGCTGCGCGTGCGCCAGCCAGCGCACTAATGACGGGCCAAGGGCAGCCGCGGTGCGGACGTGGTAACCGGCCGGCACCAACTCGGGCAGCACCCAGCGTGTCACGGATACCGCGACGACCAGCCCCGCAATCGAAAACAAACCCAGTTGGGACAGCCCCGGAAAGCCGGAAAACAGCATCGCGCCGAAGCCGAATGCCGATGTCAGCATGCCCAGCCGCAATGTCGGCCAGATGCGCAGCAATGTCGTCTTCGGTGTGCTACCCGGTGCGGTATTGGTAAACAGATAGATTGCATAGTCCACCGCTTCGCCGATCAGCGTCGCCCCGAATCCGAGGGTCACGCCGTGCACCGAACCGAACGCAAGACTTACCGCCGCAATGCCGGCCAGCGCACCGCTCGCCACCGGCACCAGCGTCAACGCAAGCACGCGCACGGACCGATAGACGAACAACAGGATCGCGCTCACCAGCAGGGTTCCGAGCAGGGAAAAGCGAATCGCATCGCGCTTGATGCCGGCGCGGCTTTCCACCGCAAAGACGCCCGGTCCGGTGACGATGAGCCGCGCGCCCTGCCCATGCTGCTGCGCAAGCGCGTCATCGAAGGCAGCACGAATCTGCGCCAATGCCTGTTCCTGTGCATCGATATCGAAACCGGCCGCGCGCGTCTGCGCGACCAGAAGCGCGCGGCCTGCGTCTGCGGAAAACCAGATGCCGTCGCGCTTGTCCGGCCCGCCCTGCCGCTGCAAGCGGTCGATCAGTTGCAGCATTTCTCCGGTCGGGTCCCGCGGCAGCAGTTCGCCGACCAGCATGCTGGTCGGCGAACTCAGCAGGTCGAGTTGCCGCTCCAGCCCACGCCGGATGCCCGCCGCGGTAAAACGCTCCGCGGTGACCGCGGAGCTGAGCAGGTAGCGATTGCGCAACAGGAACTCGCCGTCGGCGCGCAACCCGTCCTGCGCACCGTCGGCGACGTAGGTAAAGCGTTCGTTTTTTTCCAGCCGCGCGGCCAGCGCACGGCTGAGCGCCGCGAGTTTGTCCTGC